>JAEYTM010000044.1 GCA_023434015.1 Pseudomonadota bacterium
ACCCAGACCCCGACGCGACCGTCGCGAATCTCTCCCTCGACGTTGAAGCGGGCCAAGGCGCCGATGACCCAGGCCTCGAGGCTGGCGACGAAGGCGCGCACGTCGCGGCGGCGCTTCGTCAGGTCGAGCATCACATAGGCCACCCGTTGGCCGGGGCCATGATAGGTAAACTGCCCGCCACGGCCGCTGGCGAAGACCGGAAAGCGATTCGGCTCCAGCAAGTCAGTGTCCTTGGCCGATACGCCCGCTGTGTAGAGCGGAGGATGCTCCAACAGCCAGATTAGCTCGCCGGCCGTTCCGTCGGCGATGGCCGCGGCGCGCGCCTCCATGGCGGCGACGGCGGCCGGGTAGTCCACCAACCCCCTGGACACCGCCCAGCCGGCGGCCTGGCCGTCCTCGCGGCCGAACAGAGGCGCCCTGGCCGCCGGATTTAACGCGTGGTCAAGCATGTGCGCCCAATGTGGGGTCTGGTCAGGCCGGGGCAAAGCCCGGATCGGCCTGCGGTCAAAGTCGGGGACGTTCCTTTCGTGAGCCAGGTCAGCGCCGTCAATGTCGAGATCCAGGTGGTGCTCGGCCGCGCGACGATTCCCATGCAGCAGCTGCTGCGCATGGGCCGGGGCGCCGTCATCCCGCTCGACACTGCCGTGAACGAGGAAGTCTGGATCCTGGCCAACAACCATCCGGTCGCCCGCGGCGAGATCCAGATCAACGAGGATCGCATCTCCATCGCCGTGACCGGAGAGGCCAACGTCTACGACTACATGGCCGGCGGCGCCTGACGATCCGCGGCTCGTTGCAAAGCTATTCGCGAGCGCCCTTCACAAAGCATTCCGCGTTTGCTACCCCCGCGCCTCACCACGAGCGGTCGTGGCGGAATTGGTAGACGCGCAGCGTTGAGGTCGCTGTGGGGCAACCCGTGGAAGTTCGAGTCTTCTCGACCGCACCAGTGAATCAGGTCTTCAACGAGGGTTGAGCGAATCCGTCCGTCATAGCTGCCAGGGAGGTCCGAATGAGCCGTGAAACGGACGACCTCGCAGACGTGACCGACAAGGCGCTCTTCCCGGAGGCGGAAGAAGATCTGGAAGACCTCGCCCTCGGCGAGGACTATGCGCTCAATCCCGAATTCGTGCCGATGGTGGTCGACGCGCTGGATCGCGGCGATTCCGATCGCCTGCGCGACCTGCTCGGCGCCCTGCATCCGGCCGACATCGCCGACCTGATGGGATTCCTTTCCGCCGGCGCGCGCGAGGAGCTGCTGCCGCACCTGGCGCCCGACGCCCTGGCGGAAATACTGTCGGAGCTCGACACCGATATCCGCGAGGAACTGCTGGAGGCCGTCGCCCCGGCGACGCTCGCCAAGGCGCTGGAGGAGCTGGATTCCGACGACGCCGCCGACGTGGTCGACGACCTGGAGGACGACAAGCGCGCCCAGGTCCTGGCCGCCATGCCGGAGATGGACCGCGCGGCCATCGAGACCAGCCTGGCCTATGGCGACGAGACCGCCGGGCGGCTGATGCAGCGCGAGGTGGTCGCCGCCCCGCAGTTCTGGACCGTCGGCCAGACCATCGACCAGTTCCGCAAGGACGCCGACGACCTGCCGGAGCTGTTCTTCGACATCTATGTGATCGATCCCAGCTACAAGCCGGTGGGCGCGGTGCCGGTCTCCAACCTGCTGCGCAGCAAGCGCGATGTGCCGCTGGCCCAGATCATGGAGCCCGCCACCGAGATCCCGGTCGACATGGATCAGGAAGAGGTCGCCTACATCTTCGACAAGTACCACCTGATCTCCGCGCCGGTCGTCGAGCCGGGCGGGCGGCTGGTCGGCCAGATCACCGTCGATGACATCGTCGGCGTCATTCACGAGGAAAGCGAAGAGGACATCCTGGCCCTGGCCGGGGTGACCGACGCCGGCCGCAACGCCGACGTCTGGGAGACCGTGCGCTCGCGCCTGCCGTGGCTGCTGGTCAACACGGTGACGGCCGCCCTGGCGGTGACGGTGATCGGGCGTTTCCAGGACGAGATCGTCAAGCTGGCGATTCTGGCGGTGCTGATGCCGATCGTCGCCTCGCTCGGCGGCAACGCCGGCACCCAGACCCTGGCGGTGGCGGTGCGCGCCCTGGCCAGCCGCGAGCTTTCGGCCATCAACGCGGTGCGAACCGTCAGCCGCGAGATGACCGTCGGCCTGGTCAACGGCGTCGCCCTGGCGCTGGTGACGGGCGCTGCCCTGTTCGGCATGTTCCACGACTGGCGGTTGGCGCTGGCCTTCGGCCTGGCCCTCGTCATCAACATGTTCGTCGCCGCGCTCGCGGGCGCCTTCGTGCCCCTGGCGCTGGACCGCATGGGGCGCGACCCGGCGGTGTCCTCCTCGGTGTTCGTCACCTTCGTCACCGATTTCACCGGCTTTTTCGCATTCCTGGGCCTTGCGGCTCTCATCCTCTTGTAAACCTGCGCCCTGTAAGGATGCACGGGCCCGTCGCCCGGCCTGGGTCTTGCCTTGCAGGGCCCGATGCGTGCGCGTGTGTGTCAATTCAGGTCAGAGGGTATGAAGCCGCGCCACAAGGTCTCCCGGGCCGCGATCGAGCTGATCAAGCGGTTCGAGGGCTACCGTCGCAACGCCGCCCAACTCCCTGACGGGCGCTGGACGATCGGCTACGGCCACACGCTGACCGCGCGCCAGGGCGTGCAGGTGTCGGAGGACGACGCCGAGGTCCTGCTGATCTACGACCTCATCGCCGTCGCCCATGTGGTGAACGAGCAGACCTACGCGCCGCTGACCCAGAACCAGTTCGATGCGCTCTGCGCCTTCGCGTTCAACATCGGCCTCGACGCCTTCCGCGGCTGTTCGGTGGTCAAGCGGATCAACGAGGGCGATCTGGTCCAAGCCGCCTTCGGCATGGAGCTCTGGCGCAAGGCCGACTTCCAGGGCGAGCGTATCGTCATCGACGCCCTGGTCCGTCGGCGCGCCGCGGAGAAGGCGCTTTTCCTGACGCCGCCCGGCGAGGCCTGGGTCGCGGCCCCGTCAGCCATCCTGCGGCCCGCCCTGGACATCGGCGCGCCCGACCTGTCGCCGGCCACGGCGCCGGCGCAGGTAACCGCTACCCTCGAGGGCGAGCGCGTCCTAGTGCTGCGGGACGGCGAGCCGACGCCCGCGCCCGCCGCGCCGGAAGATCCCGAGCCGGTGAGGGCGGCCGCGGCGGAAGTCGCCGCCCGGCTGCAGACCCTCTTCCAGGAGCAGGTTCCGCCTGACTCCGCGACCGGGCCTGACATCGGAGCCGAGTCCGACGAGCGACGTCCGCAGGCCGACTTCGCGCCGCCCATCGACGTTCCGGAAGATGCGGCCGACGTTGTCGAGTCGGATGGGCCCACCCTCAGCCTGTCGACTGCGCTGGAAATGGAAACGGCCGAGGCGTCCGAAACCACGATCCCGCCTGCTCCCGCGCCCGCCAACGACGCTGGCGTAGAGGTGGACGCCGATGTCGCACCCTCGGCGACCGAGGAGGCCATCGGCGACGGCGCGCCCTTCGCCTATGTCCCGCCCCAAGCCCGCGCGCCCGCCGCCCGCGGCGCCGGGCTGGTCGGCGAGATTCTGCTGGCGCTTCTGGGGCTGGTGTTTTTAGGCGGCGGCATCTTCTGGGCGCTCGCCGCCCGCGCGACCGTAGGGGCGATGCGCATCGATCCGCGACTGGTTGGCCTGCTGGCGGGCCTGGCTGGCGTGGGTTTCTTCGTTTCGGCTGTGTTCCTGATGCTGCAGCGTCTGGGCCGCCACTCGGAGGGTCGCAAGCCGGGGACCTGATCGCCGACGCCCTCGCGGGGCGCGGCGACGCATGCTAACCCTCGGCCATGATCCCGAACCACGGACCTTCGCTGGAGTTCGGCCTGGGCGAGACCGCGGACGCCATCCGCGAGGCCACCGCCCGCTTCGCCGCCGACAAAATCGCGCCGCTCGCCGCGCGCATAGACGCGGACAACACCTTCCCTCGCGAACTCTGGCCGCAGATGGGCGAACTCGGCCTGCACGGCGTCACGGTCGATGAAGACTACGGCGGCCTCGGCCTCGGCTATCTCGAACATGTGGTCGCCATGGAGGAGGTGTCCCGCGCCTCGGCGTCCGTCGGCCTGTCCTATGGCGCCCACTCCAACCTCTGCGTGAACCAGATCCGCCGCTGGGGATCGGACGCGCAGAAGCGGCGCTACCTGCCGAAGCTGATCAGCGGCGAGCACGTCGGCGCCCTGGCCATGAGCGAGGCCGGCGCCGGCTCCGACGTGGTCTCCATGCGTCTGACCGCGCGCAAGACCGGCGACCGTTACGTGCTCAACGGGACCAAGTTCTGGATCACCAATGCGCCCCACGCCGACACCCTTGTTGTCTACGCCAAGACCGACCCTGACGCGGCCGGGAAGGGTATCACCGCCTTCCTGATCGAGAAGGGCATGGCCGGGTTCTCGGTCGGCCAGAAGCTGGACAAGATGGGCATGCGCGGGTCGGACACCGGCGAGCTGGTGTTCGAGGACTGCGAGGTGCCCGAAGGCAACGTCATGGGGCCGGAGAACGGCGGCGTCGGCGTGCTGATGAGCGGCCTCGACTATGAGCGCGCCGTGCTGGCCGCGGGCCCGCTGGGCATCATGCAGGCGTGCCTGGACGCGGTTCTGCCCTATGTCCGGGAGCGCAAGCAGTTCGGCCGGCCGATCGGCGCATTCCAGTTGATGCAGGGCAAGGTCGCCGACATGTATGTCGCGCTGAACTCGGCCCGCGCCTACGTCTATGCCGTGGCGAGGGCCTGCGACGCGGGCCTGACCACGCGGTTCGACGCGGCGGGCGCCATCCTGATGGCCAGCGAGAACGCGGTGAAGGTGTCGTTGGAGGCCGTCCAGGCCCTCGGCGGCGCGGGCTACACGAAGGACTATCCGGTGGAGCGGCTGGCGCGGGACGCCAAGCTCTATGACATCGGCGCCGGGACCAACGAGATCCGGCGCTTCCTGATCGGGCGGGAGCTGGTGGGCGGATGAGAATTGTCGGCGGCGCGACCCTGGCCCTGAGCCTGGCTGCGAGCCTGGCCCTGGCCGGCTGCGCGACGGTGGAGCCGGATCCGATCTGCCCCCCCGGACAGGAGCATCTGCGCACCGCGCAGCTCTTCTTCGGCCGCAATGTCGGGGCCGCGCCGGCGGTCAGCGAAGCCGACTTCCGCAAGTTCATGGACGAGGAGGTCACGCCGCGCTTCCCGGACGGCCTGACGGTCATGGATGGCGGCGGCCAGTGGCGCGGGGCCGAGAACCAGTTGATCCGCGAAGCCTCCAAGGTGGTTCTGATCGTGCTGCCCCGCCGCGGGGCCGGCGACCGGATCGAGGCGGTCCGCACCGCCTACAAGACCCGCTTCAAGCAGGACTCGGTCCTGCTGGTCACCCAGGCCGCCTGCGTCTCGTTCTGAGACGCGGTCCGGGCACACCTGTCAGCTACACCATTTCCCGGCGCCTCCGGCAGCCGCCGCGTCAACCCGGCCCCTCATCTGCCGCTGGACGGCCCTGACTTTGCGGTGATAGCGGTAACAGGTCAGCGACCGGGGCGAACCCGCGCGCCATGGCCGGGAGGAACTCATGCGGACGCTGAAGGCCCTGCGCTGGTGGATCATTGGCCTGGTGATGCTGGGCGCGGTCATCAACTACCTCACACGGGCCGTCATGGGCGTCGCCGCGCCCACCCTGATGACCGACCTCAACATCACCGAGCAGCAGTACGGTTGGATCACCGCCGCCTTCCAGCTCGGCATCATGATGCAGCCGATCGTCGGCTATGTGCTCGACTCGATCGGCCTGAAGTACGGCTTCGCCCTGTTCGCCACCGCCTGGTCGCTGATCTCCATGGTCCATGGGCTCGCCAACAGCTGGCCGGCCTTCGCCGTGCTGCGCGGCCTGCTCGGCTTCGCGGAAGGGTCGGCCCACCCGGCCGGGATGAAGTCGGTCGCCACCTGGTTCCCGGCCAAGGAGCGGGGGTTCGCCGGCGGGGTCTACAACATCGGCGCTTCGTTCGGCTCGATGCTGGCGCCGCCGCTCGTGGCCTGGGCGATTCTGTCCTACAACTGGCGCGCCGCCTTTGTGATCACCGGCGCCTTCGGCCTGATCTGGGTCGTGTTGTGGCTGAAGTTCTATAACGGCCCCGACAAGCACAGGTCGCTCAGCGCCGAGGAGCGCGACTACATCGCCGGCGGGCAGGAAGCCCACCTGCAGGAAGCCGTCGGCGCACGGCCGTCGATCCCGCGGCTGCTGATGCAGCGCAATTTCTGGGGCATCGCCCTGCCGCGGTTCCTGGCGGATCCGACCTGGGGGACGCTGGCCTTCTGGGTGCCGCTCTACCTCGTCACCACCCGCGGCTTCGACCTGAAACAGATCGCCCTGTTCGCCTGGCTGCCGTTCCTGGCTGCGGACCTCGGCTGCATGTTCGGCCCGGCCATCGTGCTGTGGCTGCAGAAACGGGGCGTCAGCCTGATCAACGCCCGCCGGGGCGCCTTCACCGTCGGCGCGCTGATGATGACCGGCATGATGTTCGTCAGCCGGGTGGAGAGTCCCTATGCGGCCATCGCCCTGCTGTGCCTCGGCGGCTTCGCGCACCAGACGCTGTCGGTCACGGTGATCACCATGTCCTCGGACCTGTTCCGCCGCAGCGAGGTGGCGACCGTGGCCGGCATGGCCGGGACCTGCGGCAACCTCGGCGTGCTGGTCTTCTCCCTGCTCATCGGCGGGCTGGTCGCCACGGTGGGCTACGATCCGTTCTTCTATGCGCTCGGGGTCCTCGACCTCCTGGGCGCCGTATTGCTCTGGACCCTGGTGCGCGACCCGGGCCGGACCGCCGCGCCGGTGGCCCAGATTCCCAACCCGTAAGGCTCAGCGTTCCATGTCCGACCGGCTTATCCGCAATCCGATCCTGCGCGGCTTCAACCCCGATCCGTCCATCGTGCGGGTGGGCGAGGACTATTATGTCGCCACCTCCACCTTCGAATGGTTCCCGGGGGTGCAGATCCACCATTCGCGCGATCTGGTGAACTGGCGGCTGCTGGCCCGCCCGCTGACCCGCGCCAGCCAGCTCGACATGCGCGGCGACCCGGATTCCTGCGGCGTCTGGGCGCCGTGCCTCACCTACGCCGACGGCCTGTTCCACCTGATCTACACCGACGTGAAGCGCTATGGCCGCACGACGGTCGGCGGGGCGTCGGGCGCCTCGATGCGCGACTTCCACAACTACCTGGTCACCTCGCCGACCATCGATGGCGAATGGTCCGACCCGATCTATATGAATTCCAGCGGCTTCGACCCCTCGCTGTTCCACGACGACGACGGTCGCAAGTACTTCGTGAACCAGCTCTGGGACCACCGCCCCGGCCGCAACCGCTTCGCCGGCATCGTCCTGCAGGAATATTCGCCGCAGGCCCGGGCTCTGGTCGGCGAGCGCACCGTGATCTTCGAGGGCACCTCCATCGGCCTGACCGAAGCGCCGCACCTCTATAAGCGCGACGGCTGGTACTATCTGATCACCGCGGAGGGCGGCACCGGCTGGGGGCACGCCATGACCATGGCGCGCTCGCGCAACCTGCTGGGTCCCTACGAGCTGCATCCCCGGAAGTACATCATCACCGCCCGCGACCGGCCCGACGCCGTCTTGCAGCGCGCCGGCCACGGCGACCTGGTGGAGACGCCGGCCGGCCAGACCTACGCCGTCTATCTCTGCGGCCGTCCCCTGCGGAACCGTGGCCGTTGCGCCCTGGGCCGCGAGACCGCCATCCAGCCGATGGTCTGGCGCGACGACGGCTGGCTGTGGACCACGGACGGGCAGGGGGTATCGCAACTCGAGGTCGAAGGGCCGGACCTTCCGCCGCATCCGTTCCCGCCGACCCCGGTGCGTTCGGACTTCGATGGCCCCGACCTGCCCATCGACTTCCAGTGGCTGCGCTCGCCGCATCCCGAGGGCCTGTTCAGCCTGAGCGAACGGCCCGGTCATCTGCGCCTGTTCGGTCGCGAGACGATCGGCAGCCTGTTCGAACAGGCCTTGGTCGCGCGTCGCCAGCAGGCCCACTGCTACAGCGCCCGCACGGTCGTCGATTTCGAGCCGGCGCACTACCAGCAGGCCGCGGGGCTGGTCTGCTACTACAACGCCTCCAAGTTCCACTACCTGATGGTCACCCACGACGAGACGCTGGGGAAATGCCTGCAGGTGATGTCCAGCCTGCCGGATTCGCCCCAGGCCGACGCCTTCACCCGGCCGATTCCGGTGGCGCCCGGCAAGCCGCTCGAACTGCGGGTGGAGGTCGATGAGGAGCGGCTGCGCTTCGCCTACCGCCTGGCCGGCGAGACCGCCTGGTCCTGGCTGCCGGAGCTGTTCGACGCCAGCATCCTGTCGGATGAAGCGACCGCGCCGGGCCTGCCGAACTTCACCGGGGCCTTCGTGGGCGTCGCCTGCCAGGACACCTCGGGCGCCCGGCGGCCGGCCGATTTCGACTGGTTCGACTACGAGGAGCGCGACTACCGCGTCGACCCGACCGGCGATGAGGCTTCGCTGGCCTGAGGCTCCGCGCCGAGGGCCCGAGCCGAGACCCGTCCGCGGCGCAGGACCTCGATCAACAGGATGACGCCCAGGGCGGCCATCACTGCGTTGGGCGCGGCCGAGGCGGGTCCCAGATCGCGGTGAACCGCCAGATGGGTCGCCGGCAGGGCCACGAGCGAGGCCCCCAGCGCCAGCTTTGCGCCGGTCGACCAGGCGGCCTGAGA
>JAEYTM010000072.1 GCA_023434015.1 Pseudomonadota bacterium
CGGCGGAAGAGATCCGCGATCTGCAACGCGCCGGCGTGGGCCCGGTGGAGATCGCCCGCCGCCTTGGCGTCTCGCGGATGACGGTGTGGCGAAAGCTGAAGGCCGAGGCCTGACGCCCGACTGAGCCGGAGCCGCCGCGCCGACGGCGGACTCGACTTCGCCATAGGCCCGCCGCATCTTCGGGCGTCAAACAGACGTTCGGCGCCGGGTCGCGATGTTCCTACGTTTCTTCACCGAGCTGCGCCAGGCCAAGGTGCCGGTGACGCTGCGCGAGTACCTCATGCTGATGGAGGCGCTGGACCGGTCGGTGATCGATCGCTCGGTCGACGACTTCTACCATCTGTCCCGGGCGGCCCTGGTGAAGGACGAACGCCACCTCGACCGTTTCGACCAGGTTTTTGGCCAGGTGTTCAAGGCCGTCGAGGGGCGTGCCGACGGGACGGATGCGGACATCCCCGCCGAGTGGCTGCGGAAGATGTCCGAAAAGCACCTGACCGACGAAGAGAAGGCCCAGATCGAGGCCATGGGCGGCTTCGACAAGCTCATGGAGGCTCTCGCCGAACGTCTGCGGGAACAGTCCAAGCGGCATGAAGGCGGAAACCGGATGATCGGCACGGGCGGAACCTCGCCCTTCGGCGCCCACGGCTACAATCCGGAAGGGGTGCGGATCGGTCAGGACCAGGGCCGTCACGGGCGAGCGGTGAAGGTCTGGGACAAGCGGGAATACCGCAACCTCGACGACTCGGTCGAACTGGGCGTGCGCAACATCAAGGTGGCCCTGCGCCGGCTGCGCCGGTGGGTGCGCGAGGGCTCGCCCGACGAGCTGGACATCGCCGGGACCATCCGCGGCACGGCGGAGCGCGGCTACCTCGACATCCAGATGCGCCCGGAGCGCCGCAACAAGATCAGCGTCCTGTTGTTCTTCGACATCGGCGGCTCGATGGATAGCCATGTCCAGGTCTGCGAGGAGCTGTTCAGCGCCGCACGGGCCGAGTTCAAGACCATGGAATTCTACTATTTCCACAACTGCCTTTACGAGGCCGTCTGGAAGGACAACCGCCGCCGGCATGCCGAAAAGATTCCCACCTGGGACGTCCTCCACAGGTTCCCCGACAACTACAAGGTGATCTTCGTGGGCGATGCGACCATGAGCCCCTACGAGGTCACCTACCCCGGCGGTTCGGTGGAGCACTGGAACGAGGAGCCGGGCGCCGTCTGGCTCCGGCGGGTCGTGGAGACCTACGACCACGTCGTCTGGCTGAACCCCACGCCTGAGCGGCACTGGGACTACACCCCGTCGGTCGGCGTCATCCGCGAGCTGCTGAACCAGCGGATGTATCCGCTCACCCTGGCCGGCCTCGACGCCGCGATGAAGGAACTGGCCCGCTAGAGGGCAAGGCCGCACTGCCTGCAGCGCCTTCCCTATGGGCGTGGCCCCGAGGAACCATTAAGGGAACCGCATGACCGAACTCGCAAGCAACGCTCCGGCGACCCAGGAAACGGAGGCCGCCACCAAGGCCGCGGTGTTCGCATCGGCTGAGCGGCTGTTCGCGCTGCACGGCTTCCAGACCGTCTCGGTGCGCGACATCACGGCGGACGCCGGGGTCAACCTGGCGTCAGTGAACTACCATTTCAACTCCAAGGACGCGCTGTTGTTCGCCATCTTCCGCCGCCGCGCCGGAGAGCTGAACCGCGAGCGCGCCCGGCTGCTGCATGAGGCGAACGAGCGTCACGGCGGGACCCCGCCGGTGCGCGAGATCCTCGAGGCCCTGTTCGGTCCACCGGTGCGCTGGACCCATCCCGACCACGAGCGGCGGGTGTCGGTGCAGTTCCTGATCCGCGCCCGGAGCGAGGGCACCAGGGAGATGCGGGAGATTCTGCGCACCGACGTCTCGCACCTGGAGCGGTTCTCCGACGCCCTGATCGCCGCCTGCCCGGACATGCCCCGCGAGGACGTCTACTGGCGTCTGCACTTCTGCCTCGGGCTGCTGCACAACAACCGCTTCGCCGAGTTCGACCGGCTGAGGCACCTGTCCGGCGGCCTCACCCAGGAAACCGATGTCGAGGGCCTGCTCGCCCGGATGGTCGATTTCGCCGAAGCCGGCTTCAGGGCCTAGGCTGACGCTTCCCGGCCTCAGATCGGCCTGGTCATGACCACGGTGCCTTCCATCATCAGCTCGCGCTTGGCGTGACGCGTCAGGGCGGCGTCAAAGCTGTCGAGAATCTCCATCGCCCAGGGCGGCAGCTCCAGGTCCGAACGTCCGGTCGCCAGCCGCAGATGGACCGCGGCGGTGTTGCGATAGAGCCTGGGGTTGTCATTGTGGGCGACGAACCGAACCGTTTCGAAGCCGGCGGCGAGGCCGGCCTCCTCCATCTGGGTGCGCGAAAACAGCCACTTGTCGTCCAGCACCTCGAAGAGGCCGGGGTCCGGCGCGGTGCGGCAGGCCACGTCCTTGACCAGCCGCCGGAGGGCGTCGTCGACCAGCGGCTCCAGGGGCAGGCCGCGCAGCTCGGATTCGACCAGGATGCGTTCGAAGGCGAGGCGTATGATGCCCCAGCCGTTGAACGGCTCGAAGAAGATGGCGTGTCCGCCGGGCCGCAGCGCCCGCGCCGCCGCGGCCACCCCCCGCTCAGGGCTGTCGAGGTGGTGCAGGATCGAGGCGCCGGTGACGAGGTCGAAGGCGCCGGGCGCGACGTGATCGCTCATGGCGTCCATCTGGACGCAGCAGACCTCGTCCGACGATCCGTCGTCGAGCAGGTACTGGCCGAGCATGGCCAGCAGTTCGGCCGACAGGTCGGTGGCGACGATGCGGGCGCCGGGGAACAGCCGCCGGCAGGGGACCACTGAATTCACGCCCGAGCCGCTGCCGATGTCGAGGATCAGCGGCCGCTCGGCGACCGTAACTCCGGTGGCCTGTAGCCCCTTGCGGAACAGGCCTTCGAAATGGTCGCTGGCCGCGTATCGCCGATGGTACTCCTCGGCGTTCGCCTTGAACTGGTCGGTGACGGTGGCCTGCGAGGCGTCGTCGCGGATGGTCCACACCAGGACTTCCCCGCCGGGCCCCTCAAGCTGCGGCGTCAGCGCCGAGGTGAACAGACGCTGCGTCCAGTCGCCCTGGGCCGAGGCGGCGGCGGTCTCGGCCGCGGGCCGGCGACGCAGGAGATTCAACAGGGACGCCAATACAGCACTCCGTCCGGCGGGAGATCGGCCAGGACCGGCATGGGTACGTGAACCTCGTCCCGCCGGCAATCACCCGGCCAGGGCCCAGGCGAACTTCAGGTCCTCGATGAACAGGGCGTAGGCCTTCGCCCTGGCCTCCGGGTCCGGAGCGCGCAGCAGATAGGAAGGATGGTAGGTAACCACGCCCTGCGCCTGATCCCCGAGCTGGAGCGCCTGCCCCCGGAGCTTGCCGATGGCCGTCGGCCGGCCGATCACCGACAGGGCGGCGGTGGCCCCCAGGGCGACGATCACCCGCGGCCGCACGATCCGCCGCTCGGCGTCCAGCCACCAGCGACAGGCGGTGACCTCACCCGGATCGGGGGTTTTGTGCAGCCGGCGCTTGCCGCGCAGTTCGTGCTTGAAGTGTTTCACCGCATTGGTGACGTAGGTCTCGGTCCGCGGCACGCCGGCGGCGGCCAGCGCCTTGTCGAACACCTGTCCCGCTGGACCGACGAACGGGCGGCCGGCGAGGTCTTCCTGGTCTCCCGGCTGTTCGCCGACGAACATCACCCGCGCCTTCGCCGGCCCCTCGCCCGGCACGCCCTGCGTTCCGCATCGCCACAGGTCGCAGCGGCGGCAGACCTGAACACCGGCTTCGATCTCCGCCAGGGTCGAGGCGGCCGCGCCGTCGAACGACGCGTCCCGGCTGGCGCGCTGGGCCGCGCGCACGATGCGGCGGCTGGGTTCGGACGGGGTCTGTCGGACCATGGCTGCGGTGTCGGCCTCCGCGCGGGCGATCAGCTGCGGAATGAGGCCGGCTTCCGGCAGGTTCCGCCAGTATCGCTTGGGCATCTCCTTTTGCATGGCGCCGACCTTCAGCCGGGCCGGATTGAAGATCGACGCGTAGTAAGTGCGCCAGTAGTCCTCCAGCGCGTCGTCGCGGGGTGCGTCGGCCGGATCGGCGCCGGCGGTGAAGGCCAGCCCGCGGGTGTCCCAGTGCACGCAGGCGTCCGGCGTCAGAATCGAAAACCGCATGTGGGCGAAGCGGCGCGCGAAGAACGGGGCGGTCGCCTCCGTCACCCGGTGCGCGGGTTCGAACCAGGCCACATAGGCCTCCTCGCCGTCCGGGTCCTCGACCAGGCGGAACCGCACGAAGGCCTTCATCTTGTGGGCCGCCTGGCTGACGCCGCGCGCGAGATCGTGGGCGCGGGCGACATCAGGGTCTGAGCGGATGCGCAAAAGGTCCGGCTCCCGTCCGAGCCGCCATAGCAACCGGTAGAGCAGGACGAACCGTTCGTTCGAGCGGTGACGCATCACCGTCTCGGCCAGCGCGATGAAATCCCGGGGCACGGTGAAGGCGGGCGCCTCCGCCGTGGCTGGCGCCAGGGCCTCGCCGAACAGGTCGCCGGCCCCGTCGACGGTCCACAGGGTCTCCCCCGGCGGCACGCCGCGGGTTCGCAGGGCGCGCGCCGCCTCCCGCCAGCCGGCGAAGTCGAGCTCCGAGGCGAGGCGCACGACCTGCATCAGAACAGGCTCAGCTGCCGGGGCGGCGGCGCCACACGTTCGCGCAGGTCGGCGCGGTCGGTGAGCGCCCCGGGGCTCCAGTCCTCGGTGACCAGGAACGGCCGCATCCGCGCCACGCCGCGGGTGAGGCGGCGCACGTCCTCCAGTGTCACCCGCTTGAAGCGACGCACCTCCAGCAGGCGGTCCACGGCCTTCACCCCCAGCCCCGGCACACGCAGCAGGCGCTCGCGGTCGGCGAGATTCACGTCGACCGGAAACTCGCCGCGGTTCTTCAGCGCCCAGGCCAGCTTGGGGTCGATGGCGAGGTCCAGGTCCTCGGCCTCGCCGACGATCTCGGACCGCTCGAAGCCGTAGAAGCGCATCAGCCAGTCGGCCTGATAGAGCCGGTGCTCGCGCACCAGCGGCGCGCGGACCAGAGGCAGGCGGGCCGTCGAGTCCGGGATGGGGGAGAAGCCGGAATAATAGACCCGCCGCAGGCGATAGGCGCCGTAGAGTCCCTCGCTGCGCTTGAGGATCTCGCCGTCGGTGGCGGCGTCGGCGCCGCCGATGATCTGGGTGGACTGGCCGGCCGGGGCGAACTTCGCCGGGCGGGCCTTGCGGCCCTTCTCCTTGCCGCCCTCGACCCCCAGCCGCACCGCGCCCATCGCCTTGCGGATGCCGGCCGCGTCCTTTTCCGGCGCCAGGCTCGCGAGGCTGTCGTCCCTGGGCAGCTCGACGTTGATCGACAGCCGGTCGGCGTAGAGCCCGGCCTCCTGGACCAGCGCCGGCGAAGCCTCCGGGATCAATTTCAGGTGGATGTAGCCGCGGAAGTCGTGGATCTCGCGCAGCGTCTTCGCCACCCGCACCATCGCCTCCATCGTGTAGTCCGCGTCGCGGATGATGCCGGAGGAGAGGAACAGCCCCTCGATGTAGTTGCGCTTGTAGAAGCCCAGGGTGAGATCGACGACCTCCTCCACCGAGAACCGCGCGCGCGGCGTGTTGGACGACACCCGGTTCACCCAGTAGGCGCAGTCGTAGAAGCAGAAGTTGGTCAGCAGCAGCTTCAGCACGCTGATGCAGCGGCCGTCCGGCGTATAGGCGTGGCAGATGCCCATGCCGCCGCTGGAGCCCACGCCCTTCCCGCCGACGGAATCGCGTTTGGCGCCGCCCGAGGAGGCGCAGGAAGCGTCGTACTTGGCAGCGTCCGAGAGGATGGCGAGCTTGCGCTTGAGATCTAAGACGGCCATCCCGCGAACTTATTGTTCGCTTTTTGTTCTGTCCATGCGGCAAATCGGCGACAGGCTGGGCTATGGTTCGCTCGCGGCGGACCAAGCCAGGAACAATCCACCGCCTCGCCTGTTCCGCCAGCGATGACCCGGCTGACCATCCGCCACGAGACGCTCTACACCTACGAGCGGCCGGTCGGCTTTGCGCCGCACCGGCTGCTGGTGCGGCCGCGGGACAGCCACGCGATCCGGGTGGTCGAGGCGCACCTTACACTGTCCCCGCCCGGCGACACCCGCTGGCTTTACGACGCCCTTGGCAATTCGGTCTGCTATTTCACCCCCTGCGGCGAGAGCAACCGCCTGGCGATCGTCAGCGACCTGGTCATCGACCGCTTCCCGGCGCCCCTGACCGCCCTGAACGTTCGCGATCCGCAGACCGCCACGCCGATCGTCTATACCGCCGCCGACCGGGCGGTTCTGGCTCCCTTCCTCGAGCCGGTGAGCGAGGATCCGGACGAGGTGCTGCTGAAATGGCTGCGCGATCAGGTCGGCCGGCCGGACGAGGCCGCGCTGGACTTCCTGCTGCGTCTGAACCGCACCATCCACGACAGCTTCAGCTACCGGGTGCGCGACTTCGGGGCCGCCCAGGAGCCGGCGCACACGGTCGCGACCGAAGCCGGCACCTGCCGGGACTTCGCCTGGCTGATGGTCGAGACCCTGCGTCGCCTGGGCTACGCCGCGCGGTTCGTCACCGGCTACCTCTATTCCCCGGGCGAAGGCGACGTCCGCGGCGCCGGGGCCACCCACGCCTGGTGCGAGGTCTTCCTGCCCGACCTCGGCTGGACCGAGTTCGATCCCACCAACGCCCTGGCGGAAAGCCCCGACCTGATCCCCGTCGCGGTGACCCGCACCCCGCTGGAGGCCGCGCCGGTGTCGGGTGCGATCTTCGGCGACGGCGGCGCCTCGACGCTCAGCGTCCACGTCGACGTGCGGCTGGCCGGGACGCTGCCCGCCGCCGCCTGAGCGGGTTGCCCGCGACCACCGACAAAAAATCCCGCCGCCTGTCGGCTCGTCGGCCCAGGCTGCGTCCTTGGGACATCACCCACCGGAGACGAGGGACAACCGGCCCATGCGTATGATCTTCGTGAACCTGCCCGTTAAGGATCTGGACGCCTCGATGCGCTTCTTCGGCGCCCTGGGCTTCACCTTCAACCCCAACTTCACCGACGAGACCGCGGCCTGCATGGTGATCGAGGAGAATATCTTCGCCATGCTCCTGACCGAGGAGAAGTTCCGCACCTTCATCACCGGCGAGATCAGCGACGCGACTCGCATGACCGAGGTGCTCACCTGCCTGTCGTGCGACAGCCGCCACCACGTGGACGACACCCTGGCCAAGGCCTTCGCCGCCGGCGCGAGGTCGTGGAAGCCGGTCATGGACTACGGTTTCATGTACGGCGGAAGCTTCCAGGACCTCGACGGCCACGTCTGGGAACTGGCCTGGATGGACCCAGCCGCCGCCGAGCAAGGACCGGAAGCCCGGGCCGCTGAACCGGCCTGAGCCGCCTCAGGCAGCGGCGGCGATGCGCGCCCGCGCGATCTCGTCGGCGATCTCGTTCGCCGGACGCCGTTCCTGGACGGAGCGGTCCAGCACCTCGGCGAGGGTGTCGTTCAGCCGCGCGAGCTTGGCCTCGACCCAGGACGGGTCGAAGGCCTCGCCGCGTTCAAGGGCGCGGATTTCTCCGGCCACGTTGATGATGCCGCCGCCATTGAGCACATAGTCCGGCGCGTAGAGCAGGCCGCGCTCGAACACGGCCTCGCCGATCGTCCGGTTCGCGAGCTGGTTGTTGGCCGCCCCGGCGATGATCCGGGCGACCAGTTGCGGCAGGGTGTCGGCGTTGATCGCCCCGCCCATGGCGCACGGGGCGAACACCTCGGCTTCGGTGGCGAAGATGGCGCCGGGGGCGACGATGCGCGCCCCGGTCCGCGCCGCCACCGCCCGCGCGGCCTGTTCGTCGACGTCCGCGATCACCAGCCGGGCGCCGGCGGCGTGGAGCTTGTCGGCGAGGTGAGCGCCGACGTGGCCGACACCCTGGATCGCCACGGTCACGCCGTCCAGGTCGCGGTCGAGGGCGCCGCGCACGCAGAGCCGGATGCCGCGAAACACGCCCTCGGCAGTGACCGGACTGGGGTCGCCGGACGCCGCCGGATGCCCCTCCAGCCCGGCCACATAGCGGGTGCGCTGGCGCGCGTGCACTAGGTCGACGGGAGTGATTCCGACATCCTCGGCGGTCCAGTAGCGCCCGCCGAGTCGCTCGACCGCCGCGCCAAACGCCTCGAACAGGGCCGGCGTCTTCTGGGTGCGGCTGTCGCCGATGATCACGGCTTTTCCGCCGCCCAGCTCCAGGCCGGCCATGGCGTTCTTGTAGGACATGGCCCGCGACAGCCGCAGGGCGTCGTCCTGCGCCAGTTCCGCGTCGGGGTAGGCCCACATCCGGCACCCGCCGGCGGCCGGGCCGCGGGCGGTGGAATGGATCGCGATGATCGCCCTCAGGCCGCTTCTTTCATCGGAAAACGCGTGGACGCCCTCGTGATTCTCAAACGAGGCGGAATCAAACAAGGTCATGCTGACGACTCTGCGTTCCCACGGAAAAATCGGCCTATGCGCTCTACGCCTCCGGGCGCCCGGTCACAACCCCGCGGCGACATCCGCCTCCCGCGGCGCCGGCGCGCCGGGGATCGGCGGCGCCCCCGAGGGCAGTGGCGCGGCCGGATCGCGCACGAAGCTCAGGATGTCGCGCCAGACGACCGGCCCCTGCAGGTCGCGCATCATCAGGTGGTAGCCCTTGGCGTAATAGGCCGTGCGGGCCTCGGGACGCAGGGCGCGCGCCGCACGGAACGCCGCCCGCTTGGGAATGATCTGGTCGTGCGCGCCGTAGAGATAGAGGGTTCCGGCCCCAAGGTCGGCGACCGCCTCCGCCGCCCGGTCCATCATGTTGACCATGCCGTAGAGCGTGTCGGACCGCGCCCCCCACACCATCAACGGATCGCGGCCCATGGCGATCAGTTCCTCGCGATTGTCGGTGGCCATGATCCGGTTGGAGAGCCAGCGCGGCGGCGTATAGACCTTCGAAGCCGTGAAATTGGCCGCGAACCAGAGGGCCGTCCGGTTCGGCAGCGGCTGGGACTTCCAGCCCCACACCGCCGGTGACAGCAGCACCAGCCGGTCCGCTGCGGGCGGCCGATCCGAGGCGAAGGCCTGGGCGGCGACCGCCCCTCCCATGCTCTCCCCGACGATGGCGATGACGGCGCCGGGATGTTTCCGACGGACCAGCGCCGTCACGGTCCGCAGGTCCTCGATCATCAGTTCGTCGCCCGCCCAGACGCCCCGCTGCGGCGAGCGGCCGAAACCGCGCTGGTCGTAGGCGTAGGTGGTCACCCCCTGCTCGGCCCACCAGGGCGCGGAGAGATGGAACGCGTTGGCATAGTCGTTCATGCCGTGCAGGCCAACGATCACCGCCCAAGGCTCGCCCCGCGCCTCCCAGGCGCTCAGTCCAAGGCCGACTCCGTCGAAGCTGACGACCGTGTCGCGCTCGATCCTCGGTCCGGCGAAGCCGACCGGCGGCGTACCGGCCTGCTGCACCATCAAGGGCGTGCAGGCGCCGAGCATCAGGACCGCGGCCAGGGCGGCAAGGATACGGGTCACAGGATTCACAGCATTCGCCTCACACGCTGGCGAAGATAGGGGACGAGCTCGGCCTCGAACCAGGGGTGGCGCTTCAGCCAGCCGGTGTTGCGCCAGGACGGATGCGGCAGAGGGATGATGTCTGGCGTCAGCGCACGCCACGCGAGCACCGTCTCGGTCATCACGCCGCGGGCGCCGAGCGCCCAGTCCTGAGCGTAGGAACCGACCAGCAGGGTCAATTCGACGCCCGGAAGGGATTTCATCAGCCGTGGCCGCCACAGTTCGGCGCAGCGCTTCGGCGGCGGGTAGTCGCCGCCCTTCGGGTTCGTACCCGGAAAACAGAAGGCCATGGCCGCCACCCCGATGGCCGGATGGTCGTAGAAGGTGGCGCGGTCTATTCCCAGCCAGTCCCGCAGCCGGTCGCCGGAGGGGTCGTCGAACGGCAGGCCGCTCTCGTGCACCCGGCGGCCGGGAGCCTGGCCGCAGATCAGCAGGCGCGTCCCGGACGAGACCCGCACCACCGGCCGCGGCTCGTGCGGCAGGTCGGCGGCGCAGGCCCGGCAGGCGCGGATATCGGCGAGGACGTCAGGCAGGCTCACGCGGCTCGACGAACCTCTTTTCCGCGGCCAGCAGGCGGGCGAACGACGGCCGGGCGAGGATGGACTCCAGATAGGCCGCGGTCTTCGGGTGGGTCGCCGGATCGGTGGCGCAGCTCGCGTGCTGCATGGTGGCGAACGGACTGGCGACCGCGATGTCGGCCAGGGTGAAGCGATCCTCCACCAGGTAGCCCGACGGCGGCAGCACGCTTTCCAGATAGTCGACCAGCTTGGGGAATTCGGTCTTCTGGGCCTCGTCGGCCGCCGCCAGGTCGCCCTCGCGGCCGAGCAGGCGCGGGGCCACGAACCGGTTGAAGAAGATCTTGCCGCCGCAGGCGCCGACAATGGTGTCGCCGAACTCCTCGAACCAGATGGTCCGCGCCCGTGCCCGGGCCTCGGTCGGGATCAGGTTCGGCTCCGGCTTGATGGCGTCCAGATAGGTGATGATCGCCGTGGAGTCGGACAGCAGGAAGTCGCCGTCCTTCAGGGCCGGAATCTTGCCGAAGGGACTGGCCTCGCGGAACTCCGGCGGCCCCAGGGCGCCGAAGGCCTGAACCAGCTCGAACTCGATGCCCTTCTCGACCGCGAAGACCACCGCCTTGCGCACGAAGGGAGACAGGGTGCCGCCGTAGATGATCATGATGCCTCTTCCTCGACCGGGCTTTCCGCCGGAGCGCCGGCCTGCGGCAATCGCAGGCGATAGACGCCCTTGAACTTCTCCGGATCGGCCGCCTTGCCATGCCGGGTGATCTCCAGCCGTCCCTGACGGGCGAGGCCTCGCGCGGTGGCGCGGACGTGGCCGAGCAGCCGCCGCCAGCCCTCGGGATCAAGCACGCGCGCCACTTCCTCGGGCGACACGGACTTGCCGGGGGGGACCTTGGCGAGAAGGTCCAGGATGGTGGTTTCGACGTCAGCGCTCATCAGCCGCCTCTCTTCAGGGTTTCGCGGGCGATGACCACCTGCTGGATCTGGCTGGTGCCTTCGTAGATCCGGAATATGCGCACGTCGCGGTAGAACCGCT
>JAEYTM010000092.1 GCA_023434015.1 Pseudomonadota bacterium
GGCGTTCACAGCCCGCTCCCGCGCGCGCTCCAGCGACCGTGCGGCGCCGGCCGCCCGGCTGGACAGCCCGTCGAAAGCGTCGCGGGCCGCGGCGATGTCGGCCAGGGCCTTCTCGGCGGCGCCCAGCACCGCCCGCTCCTCGGCCAGGGACGCCTCCTCACCCTCCCGCGGATCCAGCCGGTCAAGCTCCGCGAGCCGCAGGGTCAGCTCCTCGGTCTCCTCGGCAGAGCGGGCCATCGCCTCGCGCAGTTCATCGACACTGGCGCGGGCCTCGCGCCAGTCCCGCCACCGACCGGCCACCGCCGTCGTCAGCCCCTCCACCGCCCCGTAGGCGTCCAGCATCGGCCGGTGTGTGCGCGCATCGAGCAGGCCGACCGTTTCGTGCTGGCCGTGCACCTCGAGCAGCAGGTCGCCGATCTCCTTCAGGATCCCGACGCCGGTGGCCTGGTCGTTGACGAAGGCGCGACTGCGGCCGTCTGCGCCCAGGGAGCGGCGCAGGACGAGATCCTCGTCGGGGGCGTAGGAGAGGCCCTTCTCCTCCAGCAGGTCCCAGACCGGATGGTCGGGCGCGGGCGCGAAGACGGCGGACACCACCGCCTGGGCCGCGCCGCGCCGCACCAGTCCGGCGTCGGCCCTGGCCCCGGTGGCGAGGCCGAGCGCGTCGAGGATGATCGACTTGCCGGCGCCGGTCTCGCCGGTAAGCGCGGTCAGGCCCGGACCGATGGACAGGTCCAGGGACTCGATCAGCACGACGTCACGGATCCAGAGACCGATCAACATCGGCGGAAGATCACCCGGAATCAGGCTGCCCGGAAGGGGTTAGTTCTTATTAAGTTCCGCCGCGACCGCGCTGGCGTCCGTGCCGGTCGGCGCAGCGACCGCCGGGGCGGCCGGCGGCGCCAGGGTCTCGGACTTGTTCCGGAGGAACGGCAGCCGCAGAATCCGGCGGCTGTTGGCGCCGGACGGCTCCACCGCCGGGCGCAGCCCGCGCGAGGTGAGCAGCCGGTAAGCGTCGCTGTACCAGGCGTCGCCGGGATAGTTGTGGCCGAGCACCGCGCCGTTGCGGCGGGCTTCGTCCATCAGGCCGAGGGTGGTGTAGGACTCGACCAGGCGATAGAGCGCCTCGGGCGTGTGGCTGGTGGTCTCGTAGCGCTCGATCACACGCTTGAAGCGACCGATGGCCGCCAGGGTGTCGCCATTGCGCAGGTACCAGCGGCCGATGGTCATTTCCTTGCCGGCCAGCTGGTCGTTGACCATGTCGATCTTCAGCCGCGCGTCCTGGGCGTACTCGGTGGTCGGGTAACGCTGGACCACCTCGCGCAGGCTGTTGAGCGCCTGGCCGGTAGCGGCCTGGTCGCGGCCGACATCGACGATCTGTTCGAAGTAGCAGACCGCCTTCAGATAGTAGGCGTAGGCGGCGGTCGGGTTGCCGGGATAGAGCGAGATGAACCGCTCGGCGTCGGCGATCGCCTCGGAATAGTTGTTGGCCTGGTAGTGGGCGTAGCCCTGCATCAGGATCGCGCGCCGTGACCACTCCGAATAGGGGTGCTGGCGTTCCACTTCCTGGAAGTAGACCACCGCCTGATTCCACAGGCCGCGGTCCAGCCGGTCCGCGCCGGTGGCGTAGAGCAGCTCCACCGGCCGCTCCTCATAGACCAGCCGGGTCCGTTCCTTGTTGTTGCCCGCGCACGCGGCGAGGGCGAGAGCGCACATCGCGGCGACGGTCGCCGGGCGGACCCACGAATTGCGAACCAAGGACACCTTCACCTCAACTAGCCAGCGCGCGCCCCACGCCGCGATCAGTGCTTCTACACCACGCCCCAGGCGGAGCAAACGGAAGCGGGGTCACAGACGATGAGGATCTGCCGGCCGTGCGGCGGGAGTGAGGCGCTCAGCCCGCCTCGGCGAGTTCGTCGACGACGGTGCGCATCCGCCAGGCGGAGGGCCGGGCCAGCAGCGCCCGCACCAGGGCGTTGTTCACCGCGTGGCCGGCAAGCTCGGCTTCGAAACGGCCGAGGATCGGCGCGCCCAGCACATAGAGGTCGCCGATCGCGTCCAGCGCCTTGTGGCGCACGAACTCGTCCGAACGGCGCAGGCCTTCCGGATTGAGGACACGATCGCCCTCGATCACCACGACGTTCTCCATCGACCCGCCACGGGCCAGCCCCAGGCTGCGCAGCGCCTCGACCTCGTGCAGGAAACCGAAGGTGCGGCAGTCGGCCAGTTCCCGCCGGAAGGTCTGCTCGTCCATCGCCATGTCGATGGCCTGGCGGCCGATCACCGCGGTGGGAAAGCGGATCTCGAAGGCGACTTCGAAGCCATGCGCCGGCTTCAGCGCGGCCCGCTTGTCGCCATCGACGACCTCAACGGTCTCCAGGATCTCGATGAAGCGCCGCGGGGCGTTCTGGCCGCGCTTGCCGGCGCGGTCGAGGATGCGGACGAACGGCTCGGACGAGCCGTCCATGATCGGCATCTCCGGCCCGTCCAGCTCGACGATGGCGTTGTCGATGCCGAGCATGACCAGCGCCGCCATCAGGTGCTCGATGGTCGCCACGGTGACGCCGGCGGCGTTGCCGATGACGGTGCCGAGCTGGGTTTTGCAGACCGCTTCACCGGACGCGCGCACACGGTTGTCGCGGTCGGTCACGTCGGTGCGCACGAACACCACCCCGGTGTCGACGGGCGCGGCCCGGACGGACACACGGGTATGGGCCCCGGTGTGAACGCCGACGCCGGCGAACAGAGCGGGAGCCCTCAAGGTGTGCTGGAACGCCTGTACGGCCAAGCTGGGACCTTCCTAAACTCTAAGACCGGCGGTTGACCGGAATGTCCCCCACGCTCCGGTTAAGGCGTTTGCGGCGGTGCAGCAAAACACTTGGTGTTTCGCAATGTTTCCGGCCGTCGTCGTGCTGCGAACGCGTGGTGCCATGCGGCGGAACCGGTGTTCGCCGGCCCGCGTGCGCTCAGCCAAAGTGTGTGCAATCTTCCCCCACGTCATCAGGGAGAAACACAATGGGAACCAACGAGTTCATCGACCGTCGACAGATCATGGCCGCGGGCGCGGGTCTGGCCACCGCCGCCCTGGCCCGGGACGCATTCGCGCAGGCTTCCGGCCGAAAGATCGGCTACGCGATCGTCGGCCTGGGCTCCTACGCCACCCGCCAGATCATGCCGCGGTTCAAGGATACCGAGCACTGTCGGCTGACGGCTCTGGTGAGCGGCTCGCCGGAGAAGGCGGCGGCGCTGGCGGCGGAATACGGCGTGCCCGCGCGCTCGATTTACAACTACCAGAACTTCGACCGCATCGCCGACAATCCGGACGTCGACGTGGTCTATGTGATCCTGCCCAACAGCATGCACATGGAATACACCGTGCGCGCCGCGCGGGCCGGCAAGCATGTCATGTGCGAGAAGCCGATGGCGATCTCGGTGCGCGAATGCGAACAGATGATCGACGCCTGCAAGCGGGCCAACCGCAAGCTGATGATCGGCTACCGCAGCCGCTTCCAGGCGCACAACGTCGAGGCGATCCGCATCGCCCGCAGCGGCGAACTGGGTCCCCTGCGCACCATCACTTCGGAACATGGCTTCAACGCCGGCGATCCGACCCAGTGGCGCCTGAACAGGGCCCTGTCCGGCGGCGGCTCGCTGCAGGACATCGGCGTCTACAGCCTGAACGCCGCCCGCTACCTGACCGGCGAGGAGCCGGTGGAGGTCGCGGCTATCGAACACACCGACCGCTCCGACCCGCGCTTCCGCACGGTCGAGGACACAATCAACTTCATGCTGCGCTTTCCGTCGGGCGCCATCGCCAACTGCATCTCGGCCTACAGTTCCGCCCACAACCGCTATCGCGTGGTCGGCAGCCGCGGCTGGGTCGAGCTCGACCCGGCGACGCCCTACAGCGGCCACAGCATGCGGGTGCGCCTGAACAACCAGACCGAGACGCGCGAACTGCGAGACATCAAGAACCAGTGGGCCGGCCAGCTCGATCACATGGCCGAATGCATCCGCAGCGGCGCAGAGCCGATCGTCGATGGCTACGAAGGGCTGAAGGATGTCCGCGTCATCGAGGCCATCTATGAGGCCGCGCGCGAAGGGCGGACCGTCAAGCTCGCCTGAGGCGAGAAGGTTCGGC
>JAEYTM010000300.1 GCA_023434015.1 Pseudomonadota bacterium
CATGGAGAGCTTGTCGCGCTCCGGAAGCTGCATGACCATGCCGAGCGCGCGGCCGCGCGGGATGATGGTAGCCTTGTGGACCGGGTCGGTCGCCGGGACGTTCAGCGCCACGATGGCGTGGCCGCCCTCGTGGTAGGCGGTGAGCTTCTTCTCGTCCTCGGTCATGACCATGGAGCGGCGCTCGGCGCCCATCATCACCTTGTCCTTGGCGTCCTCGAAGTCGCGCATGGTGACCATGCGGCGGTTCTTCCGGGCGGCCATCAGGGCGGATTCGTTGACCAGGTTGGCGAGGTCGGCCCCGGAGAAGCCCGGCGTGCCGCGGGCGATCACCTTGACGTCGACGTCGGCGGCCAGCGGCACGTTCTTCATGTGCACGCGCAGAATCCGCTCGCGCCCGACGATGTCCGGGTTGGGCACCACCACCTGCCGGTCGAACCGTCCCGGGCGCAGCAGCGCCGGGTCCAGCACGTCGGGGCGGTTGGTCGCGGCGATCAGGATGATGCCTTCATTGGATTCGAAGCCGTCCATCTCGACCAGCAGCTGGTTCAGCGTCTGTTCGCGCTCGTCGTTGCCGCCGCCGAGGCCCGCGCCGCGGTGCCGGCCGACGGCGTCGATTTCGTCGATGAAGATGATGCAGGGGGCGTTCTTCTTCGCCTGCTCGAACATGTCTCGCACGCGGCTGGCGCCGACGCCCACGAACATCTCGACGAAATCGGACCCGGAAATGGTGAAGAACGGCACGCCCGCCTCGCCGGCGACGGCGCGGGCGATCAGCGTCTTGCCGGTCCCGGGCGGGCCGATCAGCAGGGCGCCCTTCGGAATCTTGCCGCCTAGGCGTTGGAACCGCTGCGGGTCGCGAAGGAAGTCGACGATCTCCGTCAGTTCCTCCTTGGCCTCATCGACACCGGCGACATCATCAAAGGTGACGCGGTTCTTGTTCTCGGTCAGCAGCCGGGCCTTGGACTTGCCGAAGCCCATGGCCCCGCGCGCGCCGCCCTGCATCTGGCGCATGAAGAAGATCCACACCCCGATCAGCAGCAGGATCGGCAGGCTGTTGAGCAGCAGGCCCAGCAGGGTGAACCCGCCGGCCGGCTTCACCGAGATGTCGGCGCCCTGCGCCTCCAGGCGCTTCACCAGGTCGTCCTGGTTGTTGGGCGTTATAGTCGTGAAGGTCTTGTTGCTTTGGTCGCGCACCTCGACGGCCGCGCCGCGGATCACCGCCGACTTCACCTCGCCGGAGTTCACCTTCGCGAGCATCTGCGAATAGGTGATCTCGCCGGCGCCGGCGGCCGCGCCGCCCCCGGTCATCATGCTGTACAGGCCGATCAGGACGACGACGATGACGCCCCAGATGACGAGATTGCGCAGGTTCATCGGTTAAAACCGTCCGGGAGACTAAAGAGCCAGGGCTTCAAGATAGGGAGCCTGCGGCCATTGCACCAGCAAACCCGCCCTCGCGCGACCGAAGACCGCGCCTTGGCCATGAAATTGGCGGCCTGGAAACGCGAAAGGCCGCGCCTGACGGCGCGGCCTTGAGCTTCGAGACCGTTGCGGCCCTTGAGCCTAGCGCGACGGCTTCTTCGGCGCGGCGATCAGGCCCTCGCGCTGAGCGCGCTTGCGCGCCAGCTTGCGGGCGCGGCGGACGGCTTCGGCCTTCTGGCGCGCGCGCTTCTCGGAGGGCTTCTCGTAGTGGACGTGACGCTTCATTTCGCGGAACGAGCCTTCGCGCTGCATCTTCTTCTTCAGCGCCTTGAGGGCTTGGTCGACGTTGTTGTCGCGAACGAAAATCTGAACCAGGGTTATCTCTCCTGCGGTGCTCACGCTCGGCCCCTGGTCCCAGCATGGGGCGGCGGCGAGCAACAAAAAGACGGTCGCCCTCAGGTTTATGGCCTTCGGGTTTGAGCGCGGCGGGATATCAGAAGGTGGAGACCGTGTCCACGCCGAGACGCCGCAATCCGCGCACGCTAGGATGGATTCATGATCGATACTGTTTCCGGGCCACAGGCGGACTGGGCCGAGACCGCCGAGCGTGACGTTCTGGAGGCCGCGCTGCGCCTGGCGCCGGCCCAGGGCTGGACCTGGCGCATGACCCGGTCCGCCGGCCGCGCCATCGGGTTCTCCGACGGGGAGACCGAGCTGTTGCTGCCCAACGGTCCCGCCGACCTGGCCGCCCTGCTCTCGCGACGGCACGACGCCATGGCGCTGACCGCCCTGGCAGACGTCGACGCCGGGTCCCTGAAGATCCGTCAGCGCATCGCCCGCGCCGTGGAAGCACGGCTTGACGCCGCGGCGGCCGACGAGTCCGCCACCCGGCGCTGGACGGGCTTCCTGGCCCTGCCGCAGAACCTGCAGCTCGCCGGCCGGCTGACCTGGGAAAGCGCCGACGTGCTGTGGCGCTGGGCCGGCGACGTCGCCACTGACGAGAACCATTATTCCAAGCGCGCCATCCTGGCCGGCATTCTCACCGGCGCCCTGGCTATCCGCCTGTCATCCGGCCGCGCCGACGCCCTGGCCTTCGTCGACCGCCGCATCGACAACGTCATGGCCTTCGAGAAATGGAAGGCGACCACGAAATTTCGGCCGTCGGATTTCGCGGCCGGCGTGGCCGGAGCGCTGGGCCGCATGCGGTACGGGACGCGATAGCGCCCCAGAAACCTGAAGCCAGAAACCAGAAACCAGAAACCAGAAGACCTGCCGGCACCGGAGGGCGGGCCCTGTCGGCGGCGGCGGACAACAAGCTCGACAATAACACTTGTTACGCGAACGGCGGCGGCTCACGCTCTCCAAAGTTGCAAGCGTCAACTTGGGAGGCGAACCGATGACCAAAGGTATCCGCGTACCCGTAAGTGTAGCGTCGGCGGCCCTAGTCGCCATTTTTTCGACCGTTGCGGCCTCGTCCGCCGTCGCGCAGCAACGACCCGGCGAAAGCCGTGCCGAGCAGGAAGCGCGGGAGAACAGGGCGCTGGAGGAGGCGACCAACGCCCGGCTCAGGGAGGAGCAGCGTCGCTACGACGAGGCGCAGCGCATCCAGCGCGAACGCGAGCGCCATGACCAGGGCGTTCGTCGCGAGCCGCGCGAGCCGGCCACCAGACGCGAGCGCGACCGCGAACCCCGCGAGCGACCGGATTAGACAAAATCCGGTCAGACGGCGGGGGCGGCTGCGCCGTCGCCGCCGTCAGTCGGTCAGCGGCTTGACCCGGTTTATGTGGCCCATCTTGCGGCCCGGCTTCGCGCCGCGCTTGCCGTAGAGATGCAGGCGGGTGTCCGCCTCGCCGGCGTGCCGGCGCCAGCCCTCGGCCTCGTCGCCCAGCAGGTTCAGCATTTCGACGCGGGCCCTCGCCTGGGTCGGGCCCAGCGGCCAGCCGGCGACCGCGCGGATATGCTGCTCGAACTGATCGACCTCGCAGCCGTCCTGGGTCCAGTGGCCGGTGTTGTGCACCCGCGGGGCGATCTCGTTGACCAGCAGCTGGCCATCCTTCAGCTCGAACAGTTCGACGCCGATCACGCCGACATAGTCGAGGCCGGCCAGGATGCGGGCCGCGATCCGCTCCGCCTGCTCGCTGAGCGCGGGGGTCGCCTCGGCGGGCGCCAGCGAGCGGCGCAGTATGCCGTGCTCATGGTGGTTCTCGGCCATCGGATAGACCGCCGTGGCCCCGTCACGGCCGCGCGCGGCGATCACCGAAAGCTCGCGCACGAAATCGGCCGGCGCCTCGACGATCACCGGCCGGCCGCCCAGTTCGTCGAACACCCGGGCGGCGTCGGCGGCCTGTTCGATCCAGCGCTGCCCCTTGCCGTCGTAGCCCTCCCGACGGGTCTTCATCAGACAGGGCGTGCCGATGCGGGTGACGGCCTCCACCGCCTGCCTGGCGTCGTCCGCCGCCGCGAAGGCCACGGTGGGCACGCCCTTGGAATTGAGGAAGCTCTTCTCCTCGACCCGGTCCTGCGCCACCGACAGCGCCAGCGGGCCGGGCGCGACATCGACGCCCATCGCCACCAGGCTGGCGACCACCGCCGCCGGCACATTCTCGAACTCGTAGGTGACGACGCTGGCCAGCGCCGCCAGCACCTTCAGCGCCTCGGGGTCGTCATAGGCCCCGACAATGGTGTGGGCGGCCACGCGTCCGGCCGGCGAGTCGGCGTCGCTTTCCAGCACCGCGACGTCGAAGCCCAGACGGGCGGCGGCGAGCGCCAGCATGCGGCCGAGCTGGCCGCCGCCGAGGATGCCGATGGTGGAGCCGGGCGCGAGCGGCAGGCTGGCCATGAGGCTCAGTCCTCGACGGTTTCAGGAATGCTTTGCGTCTGCTCGGCGGTGAAGGCCGCGACCCGCTCCGCCACGCCGGCGTCGGAAAGGGCGAGGATCTTGGCCGCCAGCAGGCCCGCGTTCTTCGCCCCGGCCTCGCCGATGGCCAGCGTGCCGACCGGGATGCCGGCCGGCATCTGGACGATGGACAGCAGGCTGTCCATGCCCTTCAGCGCCTTGGATTCGATCGGCACGCCGAGCACCGGCAGATCGGTCAAGGAGGCGGTCATGCCCGGCAGGTGGGCCGCGCCACCGGCGGCGGCGATGATCACCTTCACGCCGGCGGCCTTGGCCCCCTTGGCGAAGTCGTACATGCGTTCGGGTGTGCGGTGGGCGGAGACCACGCGAGCCTCATAGCCGACGCCCAGCCGTTCCAGCATCTCGGCGGCATGGCGGATCACCGGCCAGTCGGAACGGCTGCCCATTATGATGGCGACGGGCGCGACGGCGGCGCTCATGTGATGATCGGTCCCCTAGCCGGAAGGGCGCGGAGTATAGGCGCCGGCTTTGCGCGGGCAACCGAGATGGCTAGATTCTTGTTCAGCGCCGACCGGCGCTGATTCCCGGGGACGGGCCGATGAAGATCACGGGCGCCAGAAACGAGCCCTTCTCGACCCTGCGACGCCGGGCCCTGACCGAGGCCGGCGCCCTTGCCCGCGGCGTTGCGCCGTCCGTGGATTCCGCCGCCTTCCTGGGGATCGCCGGAGCGGAGCTGACCCCGGCAGTGCACGGCGCCATCCAGACCCTGCTCGGCGAAATCGAAGGTCTGCGCGCGGAGGTGAGCCGGCTGAAGGCGCGACTGAAGGAGGCCGAGGGGCTGGCCGATCGCGACGCCCTCACCCCGCTGCTCAACCGGCGGGCCATGGTGCGCGAACTGGGCCGCATCCGCACCTTCGCCCACCGTTACGGGGTCAGCGCCAGCCTGGTCTATTTCGACCTCGACGGCCTGAAGGAGGTCAATGACCGCTACGGCCACGCCGCTGGCGACGCCGCCCTGCAGGCTGTGGCCGCGCGGCTGGTCGCCAATGTCCGGGAGTCCGACATCGTCGGGCGGATGGGCGGCGACGAGTTCGCCGTGATCCTGGTCCAGGCGGACCAGGCGGTGGCCGAGGCCAAGGCCCGGTCGCTGGTCGAGGCCGTGGAACGCGAACCGATGCGCTTCGGCGACTGGTCCGCGCCGCTGCATGTCTCCTACGGCGTTTGCGAGATCGTACAGGACGCTGCGCCCGAGGCTCTGGTCGCCCAGGCCGACGCCGCGATGTATGCCCGCAAGCGCCAGCGCCGCGAATAGCCGGCTCCCACCGGCGGGGCGTCAGGCGATGATGTCGGGGGTCAGCAGGTCCTCGAGGCGGACGATCTCGTCCTTCAGCGCCAGCTTCTTTCGCTTCAGCCGGCCGATCAGCAGCATGTCCGGCAGGGGCGAGAGGGCGATCGCCTGGATGGCGGCGTCCAGATCGGCGTGGTCCTGACGCGCCTCCGCCAGCCGGGCCGCCAGGGCGGCCTCGTTCATGTTGTCCTGCTCGTCCATCACGCCCGCAATCCTAACTCAGGGCCCCGGCCAGTTCAGCCAGGGCGTCGTCCGGAGCCGGCGGGCCCCAGGCCGTCGACACCGCCCTCAGCGCCTCCAGCGCCGAGGCGCTCGCCACGCTGTCGCCAGTCAGGGCTTCCAGCGTCTCCAGAAGCACCCGCTCGGCTCGCAACTCGGCCGCCTTCACGGCTTCGCGCAAGGCCTCGCGCACGACGTCGTCGACCGGAGGCGCCGGCGCCTTCAGGCTTCGCCGCGCCGCCCTCAGTGGGGCGACGACGCCCTCCTCCCAGGTCCGCGCGAGCGCCGTGGCCCGCTCGATCAAGGCCGCATCACCGGCGCGCGCCCACACGGCCCAGAGCAGCAGCGGTACATTCTGTGCGTGACGGTCCTGTAGCATCAGGCAGGCTGGCGCCACGCCGGGCCGCGCATAGGCCTCCACGGCCCAATCCCAGATCGGCAAGTTAAACGTCCACCGCCGGAGCGGCGCCCAGAGGACCGACGTCGCGGCCCCAGCGCCGGACGGACGCCCATGACAGGCCGAAGAGGTCGAGGGTCCGGCCGACCGTCTGGTCGATCATCTCCTCCAGGCTGAGCGGCTTGGCGTAGAAGGCCGGCGCGGGCGGCGCGATCACCGCCCCCATTTCGGCGAGCTGCACCATGGTCCGCAGGTGCCCAAGATGCAGCGGCGTCTCCCGGACCATCAGCACCAGCCGCCGCCGCTCCTTCAGGGTCACGTCGGCCGCGCGGGTCAGCAGGGACGCGGTCACGCCGGTGGCGATCTCGCTCATCGTCCGCACGGAGCAGGGGGCGACGATCATGCCCATTGTCCGGAACGATCCGGAGGCGATGGTCGCGCCGATGTCGGAGACCCGGTGCACCACGTCGGCTCTCGACTGGGCGTCAGCGACGGTGAGGCCGGTCTCCTGCGCCAGCGTCAGGGCCGCGGCCTTGCTCATCACCAGATGGCTCTCGACGCCCAGCTCGCGGCAGGCGTCCAGCACCCGCAGGCCATAGGTCACACCCGAGGCACCGGAGATCCCGACGACGAGGCGCGGCGGGCCGCTGTCGGCGCGTGATTGCGACATCAGAAGAGGGCTCCCAACGCCCGCCGGACGGCGCGGCTGCTACGGCGGCGCTGCAAACATATGTGATCTGACAGGAAGGCAAAGCGGGTGTTCACTTTGCAGCTGTCCAAAACGGAGATGCAGCATCATGGCCGTGGAAGCCCGGATCCGTGAACTCGGATCGCGTCATCAATCTCTGGAACAAGCCATTCAGGATGAACTGCGCAGGCCCGCCGCCAACGAAGTACGACTCCAGGAACTGAAGCGACAGAAGCTCAGGCTCAAGGAAGAGATGGAATCCCTTCGCGGACGCATCCACTAGGGTTCGATGGGACGCCGCCCGCCGCAAGGCCGGCGGCGTTTCCATAATCAGTGATCGGCGTCCTCGGACTCGTCGTCATAGGCCGGCGCGTCATCGACCTGCAGGTCGTCGTCGGCGATGCCGGCTTCCGACGCCGGACGCAGGGTCGCCCCATCCGGCTCCACGACTCCACGCCGGGCGTCGTCCTTGGCCTTCTTGTCGGCCGCCTTCCGCACCACCGCATCCAGTTCGAGCTGGGTCACCAGGCCCAGGGTCACCGGATCCACCGGCTTGATGTTGGCGGAGTTCCAGTGGGTGCGCTCGCGCACCTGGTCGATTGTCGCCTTGGTGGTGCCGAGCAGGCGGGCCAGCTGGCTGTCCTGGACTTCCGGGTGGTTGCGGATGAACCAGGCGATGGCGTCCGGACGGTCCTGGCGGCGCGACACCGGAGTGTAGCGGGGCGCCTTCTTGACAGGCTTCAGCAGCTCGGCGTGGCGGCTCTTCTGGGCCACCATGCGGTAGCTGGCGTCGTTCTGGGCCGCGTCCAGTTCCTCGCGGGAGAGCTGGCCGTTGGCGATGGGGTCGGCGCCGCGGATGTCGCGCGCCACTTCACCGTCGGCGATGCCCTTAACTTCCAGCGGGTGCAGACCGCAGAAATCGGCGATCTGGTCGAAGGTCAGCGAGGTGTTGTCCACCAGCCAGACGGCGGTCGCCTTCGGCATCAGGATATCGGTCATGACAGTTGTCCGTTTGGGCGGTTTTCCGGTCCCGGAAATGAAGGCGTCCGGCCTTTCGGCCGGGCGGTGTGGTGATCCTTCCTATAAGCCCGTTCCCGCCAACTTGAAACGGGATTGTCGTTCCGCGACGCGCCCGGGCCCTTAGCCGAGGGGTCAGTAGCCGAAAATCCACCCCTGCGGCAGCGTCGGGAGCTGGATGCCGACCAGGACCATACGGTCCCCCTCACCCATGCTGACCACGGTGTCGGCACCAATCTGGGCCACCGACCACAAGGTGCCGAGGTCGAGCGACACCCGGTCGCCCTGCGCCAGGCTGAAGTCGATGATGAGGTCGAGGCCGGAGCCCGTGAAGCCGTTGAACACGTCCGCGCCCAGGCCCCCGCTTACGGTGTCGGAACCGCGGTCGCCGGAGAGCCAGTCGTTTCCGTCGCCGCCAAGCAGGATGTCGTCGGCCTGGCCGCCGCGGATCAGGTCGGCGCCGGCCCCGCCGTGCAGCGTGTCCGCGCCCAGATTGCCCAGCACCACGTCGGCCCCGTCCTCCCCGTAGAGCAGGTC
>JAEYTM010000348.1 GCA_023434015.1 Pseudomonadota bacterium
CGCGACGCCGGGGACGAATGGGGATAGATGGCGGGCAGCGGGGCCCCGGCCGGCCGGCCGGTGGACGGGCGGTATGGAACGGGCCGTTTACCTCTCGTTAATACATGGCCGGCGCCGGGCCGGTGGAAAGGCCGGCGGGATTTCGACAGGCCGGGTATCGTCGCCAGGCCAGGCCGCCTCGCCCCCTCGGGGCGTTAACGAAATCTTAAGGCCCTGAGACGCCTTGGCCTGCGATCCCCGCAATCCACAGGGTCGGGAGAACCGGGCGCCGCCGCGCTTCATAATTTGGGGAAAAACCTCGGAAGACGCCGGGCCGGGGCGAGTTTTCCACGTCCTCGACAGGCCCTACGACTTCCTTCCCAACTCTTTTTCAAATTCTTAAGAAAGGTAGCAAGGAAGAAGGCCTGGCGGGGCGGAGCGGGCTTGAGCCGGGCGGGGGAAGGCGGTTTAACCCGGACCCATGACCAGCCCGTTGGACCCGACCCCGCCGCGCCTCCTGCGCGCTCTCGCCGGCGAGACCCTGGAGCGGCCCCCCGTGTGGTTCATGCGCCAGGCCGGCCGGTCGCTGCCGGAATATCGCGAACTTCGCGCCCGGGCGCCGGACTTCATCGCCTTCTGCCACCATCCCGAAATGGCCGCCGAGGCGACCCTGCAGCCGATGCGCCGGTTTCCGCTCGATGCCGCCATCGTCTTCGCCGACATCCTGCTGATCCCCCGGGCGCTCGGCCAGGAGGTCTGGTGCGAGGCCGGCGAAGGCCCGCGGCTCGGCGCCCTGCCGCCGATCGGTCGTCTGGCCGATGAAATCGAGGCCTCGACCGGCCGGCTGGCCGACATCGGCGAGACCCTGCAGCGCGTGCGCGCCGAGCTGGAGCCCGACCGGGCGCTTATCGGCTTCGCCGGCGCGCCCTGGACGGTGGCCACCTACATGATCGAGGGGCGCGGCTCCGATCGCAGCGGCGCGCGCACCTATGCCTACAACCATCCGGAGGAACTCGACGCCCTGATCGAGGTGCTGGTGGAGTCCACCGCCCGCTACCTCGTCATGCAGGCCAGGGCCGGCGCCCAGGCGCTGAAGCTGTTCGAGAGCTGGGCGGAAGGTCTCGCCGAGGACGTCTTCGAACGCATCGTCATCGGTCCGCACGCCCGCATCGTCGAGAAGGTGAGGGCGGCCGGGGTCACCGCGCCGTTCATCGGCTTCCCGCGCGGGGCCGGGGCGCTGGTGGACAACTATGCAGAGGCGGTGCCGGTGGAGGGCGTCGCCCTCGACACCCAGGCCAGCGCCGCCCAGGGCCGACGCCTGCAGGCGCAGGGCAAGACCATCCAGGGTGCGCTCGACAACCTGCTGCTGCGCGCCGGCGGTCCGGCCCTCGATGCGCGGGTGGAGCAGCTGCTCGAACAGTGGGGCGCAGGCCCCTACATCTTCAACCTCGGCCACGGCGTCCTGCCCGACACCCCGATCCCGCACATCGCCCGGGTGATCGAGCGGGTGACCGGAAAGGCCGTGGATCCCGCGGCGGCCCGATGACCCGCCTGGCGGTGGTGCTGTTCAACCTCGGCGGCCCGGATCGGCCCGAGGCGGTGCGGCCCTTCCTGTTCAACCTGTTCCGCGACCCGGCGATCATCGACCTGCCGGCGCCGGCCCGCTACGCCCTGGCGACCCTGATCTCGCGCACCCGCGAGAAGCTGGCCCAGGCCAACTACGCGATCATGGGCGGCGGCTCGCCGCTGCTGCCGGAGACCCAGGCTCAGGCGCGGGCGCTGGAAGCGGCCCTGGCGCTCGCCGCCCCGGGCATCGAGGCGCGCGCCTTCATCTCCATGCGCTACTGGCATCCTTTCGCCGCCGAGGCGGCGCGTGAGGTGGCAGCTTTCGCCCCCGACGAGATCGTCCTGCTGCCGCTCTATCCGCAGTACTCGACCACAACGACCGCCTCGTCAGCCAAGGACTGGGCGAGGGCCTACAAGGGGCCCGGGCGCAGCCGCCTGGTCTGCTGCTATCCGACCGCCGAGGGGGTGATCGCCGCCCACGCGGAGGAAATCCGCGGGGTATGGGAAACCGCCGGCCGGCCGCAGAACGTCCGCCTGCTGTTCTCCGCCCACGGTCTGCCGCAGAAGGTGATAGACGCCGGCGATCCCTACCAGGCGCAGGTCGAGGCGACCGCCGCCGCCGTGGCCGCCCGGCTGCCGGAGCTCGCCGACTGGCGGGTCTGTTACCAGAGCCGGGTCGGCCGGCTGAAATGGCTCGAGCCCTCGACGGAGGACGAGATCCGCCGCGCCGGCGCCGAGGGCAAGGGCGTGCTGGTCAGCCCGGTCGCCTTCGTCTCCGAGCATGTCGAGACGCTCGTCGAGCTGGATCATGAATACGCCGAGGTCGCCCGAGAGGCCGGCTGCGCCCCCTATCTGCGGGCCAGGACGCCCGGCGTGCGGCCGGCGTTCGTCGAGGCGCTCGCGGCCGCGACCCTCGATGCGCTGGAACGGGATCGCGGCGCCAAGCCCTATGGTCCATGGCTTTGCCCGTCCGGCTGGGGAAAATGCGCCTGCGCAAGGGAGGCTGCGGCATGAGCGACTGGGTGATCGGCAACTACGACCTGTGGCGGGGCCTGCACATCCTGGCGGTGATCGCCTGGATGGCCGGGCTGCTCTATCTGCCGCGGATCTTCGCCTACCACGTCAACGCCACGCCGGGTTCGGAGATGGACCAGACCTTCCAGACCATGGAGGCCCGGCTGCTGCGGTTCATCATGAACCCGGCGATGATCGTCGCCTGGATCTTCGGCCTGACGCTGATCTGGGTGGACGGCAATATCCGCGGCTGGGGTTTCGCCCATGAGCCCTGGATGGTCGCCAAACTGGCCGGGGTCCTTTTCCTGACCGGCTGGCATCACTATCTGGCGAAGGCGCGCAAGGCGTTCGCCGCCGGCCGCAACAGCCGTTCCAACCGGTTCTGGCGCGCCACCAACGAGCTGCCCTTCCTGGCGGCGATCGTCATGGTCCTGGCCGTCACCCTGGAGTTCGGCGGCCGCTGACCCCGGCGTTTCCTTGACGGGAGCCGCCGCATGTGGTTCCCGTCAGGCACGTACCGCGCCCGCGGTGCGCCCCGCCTTTTCTCCGGCAGCCCGCGCCAACCTCGCGCAGCCGTCCGGCTCCCAGAACGAAGTCACATCGGCGTCCCCGGAGACGCCCCCATTCCTTTCAAGTCCACGCCTGGAATCCGGCCGGGCGGGATGAAGACGACCCAATTCATGCAAGACGAAACCCCCACCCCGGGCGAAGAGCTCGAGACCCCGACCGTCGCCGCTCCCGCCGTCGAGGACGCGCCGGTGGCCGCCGCCACCGCCGAGGACGCCCAGACCGCCGACGACCATGGCGACGAGGTCTCCGAGGTCGCCGCCGCCATTCAGGCCATGGGCCTGACGCGGATGAGCCTGCAGGAGCTGAAGGACAAGTCGCCCGCCGACCTGCTGGCCTTCGCCGAGAAGTTCGAGATCGAGAACGTGAACTCCATGCGCAAGCAGGACATCATGTTCGCCATCCTCAAGGTGCTGGCCGAAGAGGGCGTCGAGATCTCCGGCTCCGGCACGCTCGAGGTCGTCCAGGACGGCTTCGGCTTCCTGCGCAGCCCCGAGGCCAACTATCTGCCGGGCCCCGACGACATCTATGTCAGCCCCTCGCAGATCCGGAAGTTCGGCCTGCGCACCGGCGACTCGGTCGACGGCGCCATCCGCGCCCCGCGCGAGGGCGAGCGTTACTTCGCCTTGGTGAAGGTCGACCTGACCAACTTCGAGAACCCGGAGAACGTCCGCCACAAGGTGCTGTTCGACAACCTGACGCCGCTCTACCCCGACGAGCGCCTGCGGATGGAGATCGACGACCCGACCCTGAAGGACCGCTCCGGCCGGGTGATCGACATCGTCGCCCCGCTCGGCAAGGGCCAGCGCTGCCTGATCGTCGCCCCCCCGCGGGTCGGCAAGACGGTGATGCTGCAGAACATCGCCAAGTCGATCGAGACCAACCACCCCGAGTGCTATCTGATCGTGCTGCTGATCGACGAGCGGCCGGAAGAAGTCACCGACATGCAGCGCACGGTGAAGGGCGAGGTGATCGCCTCGACCTTCGACGAACCGGCCACGCGTCACGTTCAAGTCGCTGAAATGGTTATCGAAAAGGCCAAGCGCCTGGTCGAGCACAAGCGCGACGTGGTGATCCTGCTGGACTCCGTCACCCGCCTCGGCCGCGCCTACAACACCGTCGTGCCGTCGTCCGGCAAGGTGCTGACCGGCGGCGTCGACGCCAACGCCCTGCAGCGCCCGAAGCGCTTCTTCGGCGCGGCGCGGAACATCGAGGAGGGCGGCTCCCTGACCATCATCGCCACCGCGCTGATCGACACCGGCAGCCGGATGGACGAAGTCATCTTCGAAGAGTTCAAGGGCACCGGTAACTCGGAGATCATCCTGGACCGCAAGGTCGCCGACAAGCGCATCTTCCCGGCCATCGACGTGCTGAAGTCCGGCACCCGCAAGGAGGAGCTGATCACCCCGAAGGACCAGCTGCAGAAGACCTACATCCTGCGCCGGATCCTGAACCCGATGGGCGCTCAGGACGCGATCGAGTTCCTGCTCGACAAGCTGCGCCAGTCGAAGGGCAACGACGAGTTCTTCCAGTCGATGAACACCTAGGACCCGGATGCTCCCCGTTGGGGGAGCGCCGGCGGAGCGGTGAGGGGCTTCCGCTCAGACGCCTCCGCTGAGCCCCATCCGGTCTTCGGCCACCTCCCCCAAGCGGGGAAGGATCCGATCGGTGTTTCACGTGAAACAGCGCCCCCGCCTCTCGTCGAGGCGGGGGCGTTTGTCTTAGGGGATCAGCAGGCTGGCGCCGATGGTGGCGCGAGATTCCAGCGCCTCGTGAGCCCGGCGGGCGTCGGCCAGGGCGAAGGTCTGGCCGATCTCGATCTTCACCTGACCCGAGACGATGACCTCGAACAGGGCCGCCGCGCTGGCGTCGAGCTCTTCTGTGGTGGCGACATAGTCGACCAGGGTCGGGCGGGTGAAGAACAGCGAGCCGCCGCGCGCCAGGCGCTGGGGCTCGACCGCCGGCGCAGGGCCGGAGGCGTTGCCGAAGCTGACGAACAGGCCGCGCCGGGCGAGGCTGGCGAGGGTGCCTTCGAAAGTCGCCTTGCCAACCGAGTCATAGGCCACCGGCACGCCCTTGCCCCCGGTGATCCGCCTCACCTCGGCGGCCACGTCCTGGTCGCGGTAGAGAATGATGTGGTCGGCGCCCAGGTCCCGGGCGCGGGCGGCCTTCTCGTCCGAGCCGACCGTGGCGATCACCTCGGCGCCGAGCGCCTTGGCCCACTGCACCATGATCTGGCCGACCCCGCCGGCGGCGGCGTGGATCAGGATGGTCTCGCCGGCCGCAACGCGATAGGCGCGGCGCAGCAGGAACTCGGCCGTCATGCCCTTCAGCAGCGCGGCGGCGACGGTGCGGACGTCGAGCCCGTCCGGCACGCGCACCGCACGGTCGGCCGGGACGACGGAGGCGTCGGCATAGGCGCCGGGCAGGCCGCCAGCATAGGCGGCGAGGTCGCCCGGGCTAAAGCGGGTGACGCCGTCGCCCACCGCCTCGACCACGCCGGCCGCCTCGGAACCCAGGCCCGACGGCAGGGGCAGGGGGTAGAGGCCGCTGCGGTGGTAGGTGTCGATGAAGTTCACACCGATCGCCTGGTGGCGGATCAGGATCTGGCCAGGCCCGGGCGCCGGGGTATCGACCTCGACGAGATCCAGGACGTCGGGGCCGCCGGCCTGTTGGAAGCGGATCGCGCGCATGTCTAGTCCAGGTGCTGTTGGAAGAAGGTCAGGGTCCGGCCGTTCGCCAGCTTGGCGTCGGCCTCGTCGTAGTGCTGGCCGCCGACGCGGGCGAAGGCGTGGTCGCGGCCGGGATAGGTGTGGATGGTGATCAGCGGGTGGTTCTTCAGCGCCGCCAGGATCACCCCCTGCGCGGTCTCCGGCACGAACTGATCCTGCTCGGCGATGTGCAGCATCAGCGGCTTGGTCAGTTTGGCTGCGCCCTCGACGCGGTTCTCGATGCCGACGCCGTAGTAGGCCACCGAGGCGTCGACGTCAGTGCGGGTCGCGGTCTGGAAGGCGAGCAGGCCGCCGAGGCAGAAGCCGACCGCCCCTACCTTGCCGCTGCAGCCCGGATCCTTGCGGATCAGGTCGATGGTCGCGGCGATGTCGCGGACGCCGACGTCCACGTCGAAGGCGTTGAACAGTTCGAACGCCCGTTTCCACTCGGCCTCGGACTGGTCGGTGATGTCGATGCCGGGTTCGATCCGCCAGAACAGGTCGGGACAGATCGCCAGGTAGCCCGCGGCGGCCAGGTCGTCGGCGATCTGGCGCATCACCGCATTGACGCCGAAGATCTCCTGGATGACCACGATGGCCGGGGCCGGCGATTGGGCCGGACGGGCCACATAGGCCTCGAAGGCCCCGTCGGTCGTTGTGATGGTGACGCGCTCGCCCATGAGTTACTCCCGTGTCCGATGAACCTTTGACCTAGCGCGCGGGCCCCGCTCGCGGCCATAACTAATCGCAACGTAATCGAGGGCGCAGCCATGAAGATGACCATCGAGGTCGACTGCACGCCGGAAGAGGCCCGCCGCTTCCTCGGCCTGCCGGACGTCAGCGCGCTCAACGACCATCTGGTCAAGGAGATGCAGGCGCGCATCGACGCCAACATGTCGATGATCTCGCCGGACGAGCTGGTGAAGAACTGGATGGCGTTCGGCGCGGGAGCCCAGGAGCAGTTCCGCAAGCTGATGGAAGCGGGCATGGCCACCGCCGGAGCCGCCCCGAAGACATGAGCGACACCATATTCGCACCGGCCACGGC
>JAEYTM010000027.1 GCA_023434015.1 Pseudomonadota bacterium
CCCGTGGCCCTGGACGTTGACGGTCCCTTCGCGGCGGCCCTGGCCGGGGAGGGCGACAACCTCGTGATGCGGGCCGCCCGCGCCCTCCTGGAGGAGAGCGGATCGCCGCGTTCCGCACGCCTGTCGCTGAACAAGCAGCTGCCGGTCGCCTCCGGCGTCGGGGGCGGGTCCAGCGACGCCGGCGCGGCCCTGCGGCTGTTGCGCGAGGCGCTGAACCTGCGGGTGGACGACGGGCGCCTGGAGGCGATCGCCGCGAGCCTGGGCGCTGACGGCGCGGCCTGTCTCTGGGCGCGACCGGTGCTGGCCGAGGGGCGCGGCGAGCGGCTCTCGCCGGCGCCAAGATTGCCCCCGCTCGCCGCGGTGCTGGTCAATCCCGGGGTGGCCGTTTCGACGCCCGAGGTCTACCGGGCCTTCGACAGCCGTGGGGTGTTCGGCGCAGTCACGCGGCCCGCGATGCCGGCGGCCTTCGATACGGCGGCCGGACTGGTCGGGTGGCTCGGCCTGCAACGCAACGACCTCGAGGCGCCGGCGATCGCCGTGGCCCCGGCCGTGGGCGCGGCCCTGGGCGTCCTGGCGCGCCAGCCGGAAGCGCGGCTGGCGCGAGTGTCGGGATCGGGTGGCACCTGTTTCGCCCTGTGCGACGACGAACCTGGAGCCGCGCGCCTGGCCAGGCGTCTGGCGGCCATGGAGCCACGGTGGTGGGTGCGGCGGTGCCGCCTCGGCGGTCCTTGGGCGGCGCCGTCTTCTGCTGACGTCTGATCCGGAAACGAAAACGGGGGCCCCGAAGGACCCCCGTTCCCACGCTTCCTGGCAGGGCTGCTATTCGTGCAGCGCTTCCCCGTGCTGGGAAAGATCCAGGCCCTCGACCTCGCCCTCCTCGGACACCCTCAGGCCGGTCGTGAACTTGCAGATCATCAGGATCACGAAGGTGGCGATAGCGCACCAGACGACGGTTCCGACGATGCCCATGAACTGGGCGACGACGGTGGCGCCTTCGGCGGCTTCCCCGCCCACGGCGGCGTCGGCGAGGACACCGGTGAGCAGGGCGCCGGCGATGCCGGCCACCCCGTGGACGCCGAACACGTCCAGGCTGTCGTCATACTTCAGAGCGCGCTTGATCCACACCGCGCCGGCATAGGCCGCGGCGCCGCCAACCAGGCCGATGATCAGGGCGCCCTGGGGCGTCACGAAGCCGGCGGCCGGGGTGATGGCCACGAGGCCGGCGACGGCGCCCGAGGCCAGGCCGAGCATGCCCGGTTTCTTGCGGTCGAACCATTCGATGGCCATCCAGGCGACCGCCGCCGCGGCAGTGGCGACCTGGGTGTTCAGCATGGCCACGGCGGCCAGGCCGTTGGCGGCCACGGCGGAGCCGGCGTTGAAGCCGAACCAGCCGACCCACAGCAGGCTGGCGCCGATCATGGTCAGCACCAGGTTGTGCGGCGCCATGTTGTCCGTGCCGTAGCCCTTGCGCTTGCCGATGACGATGGCGCAGACGAGACCCGCGATACCGGCGTTGATGTGCACCACGGTGCCGCCGGCGAAGTCGAGCACGCCTTCCGCGCTGAGGAACCCGCCGCCCCACACCCAGTGGCAGATCGGCGCATAGACGACGAGCGACCAGAGGACGGTGAACAGCAGCATGGCCGAGAACTTCATCCGCTCGGCGAAGGCGCCGACGATGAGGGCCGGAGTGATGATCGCGAAGGTCATCTGGAAGACAACGAACAGGTACTGCGGGATGGAGCCCGAGACCGCGTCCATCGTGATGCCCTTCAGGAACGCATTGTCAAAACCGCCGACGAAGGGGTTCAGCGCCTCGGAGCCGTTCGTCGAGAAGGCCAGTGAGTAGCCGAGCACCATCCAGACGATGCTGATCACCGCGGTGATGGCGAAGCACTGGGCGACCACCGAGATCACGTTCTTCTTGCGGACCATGCCGCCGTAGAACAGGGCGAGGCCCGGAATGGTCATCATGAGCACGAGGGCGGTGGCGGTGAGCAGCCAGGCCGTGTCGCCGCTGTCGGCGGTCGGCGTTTCCTCGGCCGCGGGCTCGGCTTCCGCCGCGACGGCTTCCACCGGGGCCTCGATCGCCACCTCGGCGGTGACTTCGGCCGGCGCCTCGGCGACCGGCGCGGTGGCTGGCGCGACATCCTGGGCGAGGGCGGGAGCCGCGAGCGGGCCTCCCACCATTGCGGCGGCGAGCGCGAGCCCGGCCAGCCGTTTCATTGTGAAGAGCTTCATTGTCAGTGTCCCCTTATCTGAGCCCTAGAGCGCCGCGCCGCCGGTTTCGCCGGTGCGGATGCGCACGGCGTCCTCGACGTTGAGGACGAAGATCTTGCCGTCGCCGATCTTCCCGGTGGCGGCGGCGGCCTTGATCGCCTCGACCGCCTTGGCGGCGGCGGAGTCGTCGACAACGGCCTCCACCTTCACCTTCGGCAGGAAGTTCACCTGGTACTCAGCGCCCCGGTAAATTTCGGTCTGGCCCTTCTGGCGTCCGTAGCCTTTGACTTCCGAAACCGTCAGGCCCTCAACGCCGGCGGCGACGAGCGCTTCGCGCACATCGTCCAGCTTGAAGGGTTTGACGATCGCCATGATCAGTTTCATCGCTCGCTCCCGCGAAGCCTCAGAGGCCCGCCCCTTGTTGTCGAAACGACCGCCGGGAATGTCCCTATCCCCGAACCCGGCGGTCGACTGACGCTATCGGCGCCATCGGACGGGGAGGGCAGGCGCGGCTGTCAAAAACGGCAAGAAGCGGGCCGGCGCCTATTCGTTGGGCAGCTTCCGGGGTTGAGGCCCGAAAACTGGGCGGAACCTGCCCACGGAGCGGGCTGGATCGAGGTTGCGACGCAGCAGAATCCGCCAACACATCGCGTTCACGAAGCTGTGATGTCGGCAACTCCCCGGCCTCGCCGCGCTTATCACCGCGAGCCGCCTCGCGAGTGAAAACAGCGTTCCGCGATCGGTGGCGATTCTTGAGGACCCGATGCCTTTCAATCACTTGTTCCGCCTTTCCGCCGTGACCATCCTCCTGGCAGGCGGAGCGTCGTCGGCGCTCGCCCAGCCGGTGACCGAAGGCGCGGCGACGGCTGTGACGGGTAGGGCCAGCACCGACGCGCCGGCGAACACCAGTGTCCAGGGAACGGCCCGGGCGGTGCGTGACGCCGCCGCTCCGATCACGGCGACTGTCGCCCAAGGGGCCACGCCGCCTGCGCCTGCTGCTGCAGCAAGGGTCGCGCCTGCAGGCGACCTGATCGAGACGGCCCGCGCTTCCGGTCAGTTCGGCACCTTCATCAAGGCGGTCGAGGCCACCAACCTGACCCGGGTTCTGAAGACCACGCCGAATCTGACGGTGTTTGTCCCGACCGATGCGGCCTTCGCGGCCCTGCCGCCTGGAGAGCTTGATCGCCTGATGGCCGACAGGCCGGCGCTGCAGAAGCTGCTGGCCCACCACGTGATCAATGCACGCGTCGAATCCGCCAAGATCAAAGGCGCCAAGGGGCCGGTGAACACGGTGGCCAACGATCCGGTGGAGCTGGATGGCAGCGGCCCGGTGCTGCGGGCCGGGGCGGCGACCATCGTCCAGGCGGACGTGATGACCACCAACGGCGTCCTGCATGTGATCGACCGCGTGCTGACGCCGGATTCGCCGGCCCCGGTAGGGGCCGCGGCGGATGCGGCGGCGACAACTTCGACGCCCGGTGGGGCGGCCCCGGCCGTCCCGACGACGCCGCAATAAGGAAGAGGGGTTCTCTCGAAAAGGGGCGGGGTATTCCCAAAACCAGGAGACCGGACATGAAAATCACCCATCTGATGACCGCCGTCGCCGCCTCGGCCCTGTTCGCCGGCGCCGCCATGGCCCAGGACGCCACCACCTCGGCCCACGCCGGCGCCTCCCATGAGGCCAACATGCCCGCCGGACCCGTGAACCCGACCAGCGCGGATTCCACGGTGTCGACGCCCTCGACGACGACTGCCACCACGACCACCAGCGCCGACGGCGCGCTCTCGGCCGGCGCCTACGCCACAGGCGCCAGCGTCACCACCTCCACCGTGACCAACGGCCCGGTGCCGGACACGGCTGAAAACCGCGCCAAGTACGGCGCGCCGATGTCCAACGCCGGCAAACGCACGGCTCCGGCCGGCAATTAGCAACAGGTGAAATTCGGGCCGCCCCGGCGGCTTGAAGCGACGGTCGGCGGGCCCTATGGTCCGCCGACTTTTTTTGCGCCTGCGAACGGCCCCCTTTTCGATGACCGACAAGCCGCTTTCGTTTCAGGGCCTGATCCTGAAGCTACATGACTATTGGAGCCAGCAGGGGTGCGTGGTCCTGCAGCCGCATGACGTGGAGGTGGGGGCGGGCACCCTTCATCCGGCCACCGTGCTGCGCGCGCTCGGCCCGAAGCCCTGGCGTGCGGCCTATGTGCAGCCGTCGCGGCGGCCGGCCGACGGCCGCTACGGCGAAAACCCCAACCGGCTGCAGCACTATTACCAGTACCAGGTGATCCTCAAGCCGAACCCGGACAACCTCCAGGAGCTCTACCTGGGCTCGCTCGAGGCGATCGGCCTCGACACCCGACTGCATGACATCCGGTTCGTCGAGGACGACTGGGAGAATCCGACGGTCGGGGCCTGGGGCCTGGGCTGGGAAGTCTGGTGCGACGGGATGGAAGTCACCCAGTACACCTACTTCCAGCAGGTCGGCGGCCTGGACGTCTCGCCGGTGGGCGGCGCGCTGACCTACGGCCTGGAGCGCCTGGCCATGTATCTGCAGGGAGTCGACCACTTCACCGACCTGGCCTTCAACGACCCGGACGGTCCCGCGCCCATGACCTATGGCGAGGTGTTCCTGGAGAACGAGCGCCAGCAGTCGGAAGCCAACTTCCATCTCTATGACGTCGCCACTCTCAAGCGGCAGTTCGAGGACATGGAGACCCAGGTGCCGCGGCTACTGCAGGGCCGGGGGCCTCAAGGGCAGGCCACCGTCCTGCCGGCCTACGATCATGTGTTGAAAGCCAGCCACCTGTTCAACCTGATGGACGCCCGCGGCGCGATCGCCGTCGCCGAGCGGCAGAGCTACATCGGTCGCATCCGCGACCTGACCAAGATGTGCGCCGAGGCCTGGGTGGCCAACGAAGGCGGGAACGCCTGACATGCCCCAGCTTCTGCTTGAACTGTTCTCGGAAGAGATTCCCGCCCGCATGCAGGCCCAGGCCGCGCGCGACCTGGAGCGTATGGCGCGCGAGAAGCTCGCCGCCGAGGGGCTGCTGCCCGAGGCGCTCAAGACCTTCGCCGGCCCGCGCCGCCTGACGCTGGTGGCCGAGGGCCTGCCGGCGACCCAGAACGACCGCCACGAGGACCGCAAGGGGCCACGCGTCGGCTCGCCCGACCAGGCCATCGAAGGCTTCCTGCGCTCCACCGGCCTGACGCGCGAGCAGCTCGTCGAGCGCGACGGCGTCTATTACGCCCACCTGCACAAGGCCGGCCGGCCGACGCCGGAGATCGTGGCGGAGATGATCGAAGCCATCGTCCGGGGTTTCCCCTGGCCGAAGTCGATGACCTGGGGCTACGGGACCCTGCGCTGGGTGCGTCCGCTGAAGCGCATCCTGTGCGTGTTCGACCGCGAGATCGTGCCCTTCTCCATTGATGGCATCCAGAGCGGTGACACGTCCGAGGGGCACCGGTTCATGGGCTCGGGCCTGCCGTTCCAGGCGCGCGACTTCGACGCGTACCAGGACGGCCTGACCCGGCATTTCGTGGTGCTCGACGCGGAAGAGCGGAAGGAGCGGATCATGGACGCCGCCCGGACGCTCTGCTTCGCGCGCAACGTCGAGCTGGTCGAGGACGACGGCCTGCTGGACGAGGTCTCGGGCCTTGCCGAATGGCCGACGCCAGTGCTGGGCGACATGGATCCGGCCTTCCTGGACCTGCCGCCCGAGGTGATCCGCACCTCCATGCGCACGCACCAGAAGTACTTCGCGGTCCGCGACCCGGCGACCGGCTTCCTGGTCCCGCATTTCCTGACGGTGGCCAACGTCGAGGCGGCGGACGGCGGCGCGGCCATCGCCGCCGGCAACGCCAAGGTCCTGTCGGCCCGCCTGTCCGACGCCCGGTTCTTCTGGGACGAGGACCTGAAGACGCCGCTGGCGGACCGGGTCGCGACCCTGAAGGGCGTCACCTTCCACGCCAGGCTCGGCACCATGCACGAGCGGGTCGAGCGGATCGCCGCCCTGGCCGGCGAACTGGCCCCATACGTCCGCGACGACGCCGAGACCCGGGAGAAGGCGATCCAGGCCGCGCGCCTCTGCAAGGCCGACCTCGTCACCGGCATGGTCGGCGAGTTCCCGGAGCTGCAGGGCGTGATGGGCGGCTACTACGCCGACAAGGAAGGCCTCGACCCCGAGGTCGCCGACGCCATCCGCCACCACTACCGGCCCCAGGGTCCGAAGGACGACGTGCCGGTGCAGGCCGTCGCCGCCACCGTGGCCCTGGCCGACAAGCTCGACACCCTGGTCAGCTTCTTCTCCATCGACGAGAAGCCGACCGGCTCGCGCGACCCCTTTGCCCTGCGCCGCGCGGCGCTCGGCGTGATCCGCATCCTGCTGCAGTCGCGCACGCGCCTGCCGCTGCGGAAGGTCGTGTCCGAAGACCTCCTGGCCTTCTTCGCCGACCGGCTGAAGGTGCTGCTGCGCGAGCAGGGTCAGCGCCACGACCTGGTGGACGCGGTCTTCGCGCTCGGCGACGACGACCTGGTGCGCATCGTTTCGCGGGTGAACGCCATCGAGGCCTTCCTCGGCACGGACGACGGGGCGAACCTGCTGGCCGGCTACAAGCGGGCGGTGAACATCCTCAGGGCCGAGGAGAAGAAGGGCTCCCTGCCGGCCGGCGAGCCGGTCGACATGGCCGGCGCGCCGCCCGAGGAATCCGCGCTGGTCAACATGATCGGCCATGTGGAGCTGGAGGTCGGCAAGGCGCTGGCGCGGGAGGACTTCGCGGCCGCCATGCGCGAGCTGTCCAACCTTCGCGCGCCGGTCGACGGCTTCTTCGACAAGGTGCTGGTGAACTCGGACGTCCCGCAGGAACGCGAGAATCGTCTGCGTCTTCTGATGAAGGTCCGCGACGCCATGGGGCGCGTGGCGGACTTCTCGCAAGTAACGGGTTGATATGGGGATTTCGATGGCGGCCGATACGATGGTGAAGACGCGGTGGGTCTATGCCTTCGGCGGCGGCGGCGCGGACGGCGACGCCTCGATGAAGAACCTGCTGGGCGGCAAGGGCGCGAACCTGGCCGAAATGTCGGCGCTGGGCCTGCCCGTGCCCCCGGGCTTCACCATCACGACCGAGGCCTGCGTCCACTATTACGCCAACGACCGCACCTATCCCGCGGACCTGAAGGACCAGGTGTCCGCCGGCCTGGCCCGCGTCGAACAGCTGACCGGCAAGACGTTCGGCGATCCGACCAACGCCCTGCTGGTGTCGGTGCGCTCGGGCGCGCGGGCCTCCATGCCCGGGATGATGGACACCGTCCTCAATCTCGGCCTCAACGACGAGACCGTCGAGGGCCTGGCCCGGCTTTCCGGTGACCGCCGCTTCGCCTTCGACAGCTACCGCCGCTTCATCCAGATGTACTCCAACGTGGTCCTCGACCTGGACCACCATATGTTCGAGGAAATCCTCGACGAACATAAGGACCGGCTGGACGTCACCATCGACACGGCCCTGACGGCCGACGACTGGGTGGCCGTGGTCGGCGACTACAAGGCCGCTGTCGAGCGCGACCTGGGCAGGCCCTTCCCGCAGGACCCGCACGAGCAGCTCTGGGGCGCCGTCGGGGCGGTGTTCGCCAGCTGGATGAACGACCGGGCGAAGTTCTATCGCCGGATGCACGATATCCCGGAGAGCTGGGGCACGGCGGTCAACATCCAGTCGATGGTGTTCGGCAACATGGGCGAGACCTCGGCCACCGGCGTCGCCTTCACCCGCAATCCGTCCACCGGCGAGAACCGCCTCTACGGCGAGTTCCTGATCAACGCCCAGGGCGAGGACGTCGTGGCCGGCATCCGCACGCCCCAGGCCCTGACCAAGGTCGCGCGCGAGGAGATGGGCGAGCGCAGCCTGTCCATGGAAGAGGCGCTGCCGGAGGTCTTCCTGCAGTTCAAGGAAGTCGTGGAGCGGCTCGAGAAGCACTACCGCGACATGCAGGACATCGAGTTCACGGTCGAAAAGGGGCGTCTGTACATGCTGCAGACGCGCAACGGGAAGCGCACCGCCAAGGCGGCGTTGAAGGTCGCCGTCGACCTCGCCAATGAGGGCCTGATCACCCGGGAAGAGGCGGTGATGCGCGTCGAGCCCGGCTCGCTCGACCAGCTTCTGCACCCGACCATCGATCCGGCGAGCCCGCGCGACGTGGTCGCCGGGGGCCTCCCGGCCTCGCCTGGCGCGGCCACCGGCAAGGTGGTGTTCACCGCCGAAGAAGCCGAGAAGCTGGGTGGCGCCGGCGAGGCGGTGATCCTGGTGCGCGAGGAGACCTCGCCCGAGGACATTCGCGGCATGGACGCGGCTCGCGGCATCATCACCGCCCGCGGCGGCATGACCAGCCACGCGGCCGTGGTGGCGCGCGGCATGGGCCGTCCCTGCGTCTCCGGGGCCGGTGAGATCCATATCGACATGAAGGCCGGCGCCTTCCACGCCCGCGGCCGGACCATCAAGGCCTATGACGTCGTCACCATCGACGGCTCGACCGGCGAGGTGCTGGCCGGAGCGGTGAAGATGATCGAGCCGGAGCTTTCCGGCGACTTCGGCGTCCTGATGGGCTGGGCCGACAGCGTGCGCCGCCTGAAAGTGCGGGCCAACGCGGAAACGGCCCTGGACGCGCAGACCGCGCGCCAGTTCGGCGCCGAAGGGATCGGCCTGTGCCGCACCGAGCACATGTTCTTCGATCCCGACCGGATCGCGGCGGTGCGGGAAATGATCCTGGCCGACGACGAGGCGGGCCGTCGCGCCGCCCTGGCCAAGATTCTGCCGATGCAGCGCCAGGACTTCGTCGAGCTGTTCGACATCATGGACGGCCTGCCGGTGACCATCCGGCTGCTCGACCCGCCGCTGCACGAGTTCCTGCCCCATAGCGAGGAGGAGGTGGCCGCGGTCGCCGCCGCCACCGGCCTGGACGCCGCCAAGCTGCTGCGCCGGGCCCAGGAGCTGCACGAGGTGAACCCCATGCTCGGCCATCGCGGCTGCCGCCTGGGCGTCTCCTATCCCGAGATCTACGAGATGCAGGTGCGGGCCATCGTCGAGGCCGCCTGCGAGGTGGTCGCGGCTGGCCGGCCGGCGCCGATCCCGGAGATCATGCACCCGCTGGTGGCCAAGGGCGAGGAGATGAAGTTCCTGCGCCAACTCACGGACAAGACGGCGCAACAGGTCATCGCCGAACGGAACTGCCCCATCGAGTACCGCGTCGGGACCATGGTCGAACTGCCGCGCGCCGCGATCCGCGCCGCCGACCTGGCCGAGCACGCCGAGTTCTTCTCGTTCGGCACCAACGACCTGACCCACCCCACCTTCGGCACCCGCCGCGACGACTCCGGGCGGTTCCTGAGCGACTATATCGACAAGGGCGTCTTCGAACGCGACCCGTTCGTCAGCCTCGATCAGGAGGGCGTCGGCGACCTCATCCGCATCGCCGCCGAGCGCGGTCGCGCGGCCCGTCCGGATGTCAAGCTCGGCATCTGCGGCGAGCACGGCGGCGACCCGGCCTCGATCCAGTTCTGCGAGGGCCTCGGGCTCGACTACGTCAGCTGCTCGGCCTATCGCGTGCCGATCGCGCGGCTGGCCGCGGCCCAGGCGGCCATCGGCGAGCGCGAGAAGGACCGCTAGCCGAGGAACTGCTTCGCCAGCACGCCCAGCGTCCCGACGCTGGCCAGAAAGGCGATCAGGATCAGCGCCCCGTCACGAGCGATCAGGCCCAGCCCGAAGGCCGCGATCGCTGTGGCGGGGATGAAGGCGACCAACGGCAGCAGCTCCAGCGGCGGGATCGCGGCCGCCACCAGAACGCAGACCAGGGCGACGATCCGGTCGGCGACGCCGCCCGTCAGGATCGCCAGCCGCGGTCGCACCAGCCGATCGACGAACGCCGCCGGCCGCCGCGCGACCTTGACCGTCTTCGTCAGTCTGCCCGCGGCGACCGACAGCTTCAGTAACCGCTTCGGCAGCCAGAAGGTCTTGCGGCCTATGAGCAGTTGCCCGGCGACGAGGATCGTCACGATGGCCAGGGCCGTCGGAGCTCCGGGGACCGCCGAGACCGGCGTCATGCCGAGAAGGCCGGCGATCAGCAACAGCGGCCCGAAGGACCGTTCGCCGATCGCGCGGTAGACCTCCTCCACCGAAACCTTCGGTCCCTTGCTGGAGGCGACCTCGTCCAGTTCGTCGAGCAGATTTTCCAGGTCCTGGGCCTTGTCCGCCGCCATCCGCGATCCCCTTGCTGTGTCGGCGGGATCAACGCGCGAGCGCGGACTTGGACGCTTCGCATCGGAGCTTACCGGGCGGGCGGGGGGCTTGTGGCGGCAAAGCCACACCTGGCGCCGCGTCATGCCCCGGCCGTCGAACCGACTCCATGCCGCCGCGTTTGACGCCGAACCCGAGGCGGCTGGGGAGCTGTTGTTACGAGTATCGGAGTTGCAACCATGAAGGTTCTCATCGCCGCGGCCTCCGCCGCCGTCCTGGCCTCCGCCGCCTTCCCCGCGGCCGCCCAGGCCCAGGACATGACCGGGACCACCTTCTACGGAACCCTCGGCTACGCCCACACCGACACGGACGACTTCAATACCGGGGCGATCCAGGGTCGCCTCGGCGCCCGCTTCAACCCCTACATTGGCGTCGAGGGCGAAGGCTCGATCGGCGTCAAGGGCGACGACTTGAACGTCGGTGGCGTGAACGTCGATGTGAAGCAGAAGCACTCGGCCGCGATCTACGGCGTCGGCTTCATGCCCATCGGGCCCAACACCGACGTCCTGGCCCGGGTCGGCTACGGCACGACCAAGATCAAGGCCGAAGGCGGCGGCGTCTCGGTCACGGATGACGGTGAATCCTGGAACTTCGGCATCGGCGCCCAGCATCACTTCGACGGGGTGAACGGTGTGCGGATGGACTACACGCGCCAGGAGTTCCGCGGCGACGGCGGTTCGGCCAACGTCTGGTCGATCGGCTATTCGCGCCGGTTCTAGACCCGTCTGACCGGGCGGCGGCGTCCCGCGCCGGCGCCCGGAAGGTGAGCCCATCCCGGGTG
>JAEYTM010000158.1 GCA_023434015.1 Pseudomonadota bacterium
GATCTATATGTGGGCGACCTCGGCCGAGCGCGGGTTCGTCGAGCGCACGTCGGGTGCCGCGCTCATTCTGCTCGCACTTCTCATTTGCATGAATCTCGTCGCCGTAATCCTTCGTCGCAAGTACGAGCGGCGCTGGTAAACTCTTGTCTCCTTGGGAGCCGTAGATGCTCAAAATGCCGACCCTCGACGTTCACAGCACGATGACCGATACGCGCACCGAGACGAAGGTGGCCGCGCATGACGTCAACGTCTATTACGGCGAGAAGCATGCGCTGCAGAACGTCTCGGTGAATGTGCCGGACCGCGCCGTGATGGCCTTCATCGGCCCTTCGGGCTGCGGCAAGTCCACGTTCCTGCGCTGCATCAACCGGATGAACGACACCATCCAGGGCGCGCGTGTGACGGGCCGGATCGAACTGGATGGCGAGGATGTGAACGACCGCAGCCTGGACCCCGTGCTGCTGCGCGCCCGCGTTGGCATGGTGTTCCAGAAGCCCAATCCCTTCCCCAAAAGCATCTTCGAGAACGTCGCCTACGGGCCGCGCATCCACGGGATCGCGCAGGGCAAGCGCGAACTGGAGGATATCGTCGAGACCTCGCTGAAGCGCGCCGGCCTGTGGAAGGAAGTCGCCGACCGGCTGCACCAGCCCGGCACCGGCCTGTCAGGCGGCCAGCAGCAGCGCCTCGTGATCGCCCGCGCCATCGCGGTGAACCCCGAGGTGATCCTCATGGACGAGCCGTGCTCGGCGCTCGACCCGATCGCCACGGCGCGCATCGAGGAACTGATGGACGAACTGCGCAACGAATACTGCATCGTCATCGTCACCCACTCGATGGCCCAGGCCGCGCGGGTTTCCCAGAAGACCGCCTTCTTCCACATGGGCAAGCTGGTGGAGGCGGGTCCGACCGACGAGATATTCACCAATCCCCGTGACAGCCGCACCCAGGACTACATCACCGGACGGTTCGGTTAGGGAAAGGGCCGCCAGATGAACGAGCACATCGTCAAATCCTACGAAGACGAGCTGAACACCCTCACCGCCGAATGCAGCCGGATGGGCGGCCTCACCGAAGCGCAGGTGGCCGACGCCATCCTCGCGGTGGTCAAGCGCAACAAGGAGCTCGCCACCTCGGTCGTCGGGCGCGACGACAAGCTCGACGTCGCCGAGCGCGATATCGAGCGCAAGGCCATCCGGCTGATCGCGCTGCGGCAGCCCATGGCCAACGACCTGCGCAGGACCGTCGCGGCGATGAAGATCGCGGGCAATCTGGAGCGCTGCGGCGACCTGGCCAAGAACATCGCCAAGCGCAGCCTGGTGATCATCGAGTCCGACCCGCTGACCCCGCTGACCCGCTCGCTGGAGCGGCTGGGCAAGCTGGTGGTGGGCCGGTTGTCGACGGTCCTGGACGCCTACACCCGCTCGGACCTGGAGCGGGCGATGTCGGTGTGGTCGCAGGACGACGAGGTCGACGAACACTACAACAGCCTGTTCCGCGAGCTGCTGACCTACATGATGGGCGACCCGCGCACGATCACCGCCTGCGCCCACATGCTGTTCGTCGCCAAGAACCTGGAACGGATTGGCGACCACGCCACCAACATCGCCGAGATCGTCCACTACGAGATCACCGGCGAGGAGATGATCTCCTCGCCCCGGCCCAAGACCGACTCGCTGAACGGTTGACGGAGGCGCGCCCTTGAAACCGCATATCCTGGTCGTCGAGGATGAGGACTCCCTCGCCACCCTGCTGCAGTACAACCTGGAGAAGGAAGGCTACGACGTCGCCGTCGGAACCGACGGCGAGGAGGCCCTGCTGCTGGTCGACGAGCGGCTTCCGGACCTGATCGTGCTCGACTGGATGCTGCCCAAGATCTCCGGGATCGAAGTCTGCCGTCGGCTGCGGCAGCGGCCCGAGACCCGCAACATTCCGATCATCATGCTGACCGCCCGCGGTGAGGAGACCGACCGTATTCGCGGCCTGGACACGGGCGCCGACGACTATGTGGTCAAGCCCTTCTCCATGACCGAGTTGGCCGCCCGCATCCGCGCGGTGCTGCGCCGTCTGCGGCCGGGCCTGGCGGAAGACCGGGTTCGTCGGGGCGACATCGTCATCGACCGGGTGGCCCACCGGGTGCGGCGCGGACCGCAGGAGATCCACCTGGGGCCGACCGAGTTCCGGCTGCTCGACTATCTGATGCAGCATCCGGGCCGCGTGTTCTCGCGTGAGCAGTTGCTGGACGCCGTCTGGGGCTCGAACGTCTATGTCGAGGCCCGCACCGTCGACGTGCACATCGGCCGTCTGCGCAAGGCGCTGAATGTCAGCGAGACCGACGATCCGATCCGTACCGTGCGATCGGCCGGCTATTCCCTCGACCTCGACAACTAGCTCCGGCTTGACCGCGGCGGGCCGCCACGCCAAAGCCCCGCCATGAACATCCTGCTGGTGGGGTCCGGCGCGCGCGAGCACGCCCTGGCCTGGAAGATCGTCCAATCTCCCCTCGTCTCGCGGCTGGTGGCCGCACCCGGCAATCCGGGCATGGCCGCCCTGTGCGAGGTCCAGGACATCGGCGCCACGGACGTGGACGCGCTGGTCGCCTTCGCCGAAGAGATGGCCGCCGACCTGGTGGTCATCGGGCCGGAGGTTGCGGTGGCGGCAGGCCTCGCCGACGCGCTGGAACGGGCCGAGATCTCCTGCTTCGGACCAACCGCCCAGGCCGGCCAACTGGAATCTTCCAAGGCCTTCACCAAGGTGTTCGCCGACCGCTACGGCCTGCCGACCGCGGGCTATGTGGTGAGCGAGGATGCGGCCCACGCCAAGGCGGCGCTCGACCAATTCTCCGCCCCCTATGTGATCAAGGCCGACGGCCTGGCCGCCGGCAAGGGCGTGGTCATCGCCGCCAACCGGGCCGACGCCGAGGCCGCCATCGACGACGCGCTCGGCGGCCGTTTCGGCGCGGCGGGCGCGCGGGTGGTGATCGAGGAGTACCTCGAAGGCGAGATCGGCTCGCTGTTCGCCCTGTGCGACGGCGAGACGTCGATGCTGTTCGGCTGGGCTCAGGACCACAAGCGGGCCTTCGACAACGACGAGGGGCCGAACACCGGCGGCATGGGCGCCTACTCGCCGGCGCCGGTCTTCACCCCGGAGCTGGTGGAACAGATCCGCACGCGGCTGGTCGAACCCGCCTTCGCCGGAATCGCCGCGGAGGGCGCGCCCTATCGCGGCGTGCTGTTCGTCGAGCTGATGGCCACGAAGCAGGGGCCGAAGCTGGTGGAGTTCAACGTCCGCTTCGGCGATCCGGAATGCCAGGTGCTGATGCTGCGCCTGGAGAGCGACATCGTCCCCTATCTGCTGGCCTGTGCCACGGCATCGTTGAAGGACGTGCCGCCGCCGGTGTGGCGCGACGATCCGGCTATCTGCGTGGTTCTCGCGGCGGAAGGCTATCCCGGCACGCCCAAGGCCGGCGGCGAGATCCGCGGCGCGGACGCGGACTTTGGCGAGGACGTGGTGGTCTTGCACGGCGGCACGAAGCGCGATGCCGACGGGACGCTGCGTGCGGCCGGCGGCCGGGTGCTCAACGTCTGCGCCCGCGCGCCGTCGCTGCAGGACGCCCGCGACCGGGCCTATGCGACGATCGCGCAGATCGACTTCGCCGACGGCTTCCACCGCACCGACATCGGCTGGCGCGCGCTCAAGCGCTGAGCCTTCCCCGCGCCGCCGGGCGCTCCTAGAGTGCGTTCAAACAAGCGTACGACGGGAGAGGCCGCCATGGCAGTCATCGACGCGGCGGAACAGGAGCGCGAACGGCTCAACACCGGCACCAAGCCGGTCGAGGAGACCCATCGCTTCGACGAGCTCGCCGTTGATCGCTGGATGGCGGCCAATGTCGCCGGCTATGCGGGACCGCTTGAGGTCCGCCAGTTCAAGGGCGGCCAGTCGAACCCCACCTATCAGCTGATCACGCCGGGCAGGTCCTATGTCCTGCGCCGTAAGCCGCCGGGGAAGCTGCTGCCCTCGGCCCACGCGGTGGACCGCGAGTACAGGGTCATCACGGCCCTCGGCTCGACCGGCTTTCCGGTGGCCCGGACCTATGGCCTGTGCACGGACGACGACGTCATCGGGACCATGTTCTACGTCATGGACATGGTCGAGGGCCGCATCCTTTGGGACCAGACCCTGCCGCAGTACGGGCCCGACGAGCGGCGGGCGATCTTCACCGCCAAGATCGAGACCCTGGCCGCCCTGCACAACACCGACCACGAGGCGATCGGCCTCGGCGACTACGGCAAGCCCGGCAACTACATGGGCCGCCAGGTGGAGCGCTGGACGCGCCAGTACAAGGCCTCGGAGACCGTCCACATCGATGAGATGGAGCGGCTGATCGCCTGGCTGCCCACCACCGTGCCGTCCCAGGAGCGGACCTCGGTGGTGCATGGCGACTACCGGCTCGACAACATGATCTTCCATCCGATGGAGCCTCGGGTGACGGCGGTGCTGGACTGGGAGCTGTCGACGCTGGGTGAACCGCTGGCGGACTTCACCTACCTGCTGATGAACTGGGTGAACGGCCCGATCTCGCAGATCCCGGACCTGAGGGCGCACGGCGTGCCGACGCTTGAGGAGGCGGTGGCGATCTACAGCCGGCTGACCGGCCGCGACGGCGTCGAACATCTGGACTGGTACTTCGCCTACAACGCCTTCCGGCTGGCGGGCATCCTGCAGGGGATCGTCGGCCGGGTGCGCGACGGCACCGCCAACAGCCCCCAGGCGGCGGCCATGGCGCCGCGCGTCCGGTCCCTGGCCCAGGCCAGCTGGGCGTTCGCCCAGAAAGCCGGCGCCTAGATTACCGTCGCCAGCAGGCGGTCGAGGGCGTCGGGGTCGTCGAAGGCGGCGCGGACCGGCCAGGGCCTCACCCGCTCCCGCCAGCCGGGGGGCAGGCGCACCCAGTCCTTCTCCGTGGTGATCAGGCCGGCGCCGAACAGCGCCGCGCGGTCGGCCAGCCGCGCAAGCGTCGACTCGTCATAGGCGAAGTGGTCCGGGAAGGGCGCGAAGTCGGCCAGTTCGCAGCCGGCCGCCTGCAACGCCCGCTCCACCTTCCAGGGCTTGCCGACGCCGGCGAAGCCGACCTGAGGGCCGGATGGCGGCGCGACGGCGGGGCGCAGGTGCGCGGCCAGTGTCGGGCGGGCCCGCAGCGCCGACAGAAGTTCGGCTTCCGGCGCAGGCAGGTCGGCGGGGAGCAGCACCACCGCGGCGTCAGCGCGGGCCAGCCCCGCCGCCAGAGGCTCGCGCATCGGCCCGGCGGGGAACACTCGACCGTCCCCGAACGGCCATTCGTCGCCCCGGGTCTCGCCATCGACCACGACCAGCGACAAGGCTTTCCTCAACGACGGGTTCTGGTGCCCGTCGTCCATCACCACCACCTGGGCGCCGGCCTCGGCGGCGGCGCGTGCGCCAGCGGCCCGGTCACGGGACACCCAGACGGGGCAATCGCGGGCCAGCATCAGCGGCTCGTCGCCGACCTCGGCGGCGCGGTGCCGCTGCGGATCGACGCGTACCGGTCCGGTCAGCGACCCGCCGTAACCGCGCGACAGCAGATGCACTGTCACGCCGCGCTGCATCAGCCGGGCGGCGATCTCGCGGACCAGCGGGGTCTTGCCGGCGCCGCCCATGGTCAGATTGCCGACGCAGATCACTGGAACGCCAGGATCGACGGGGACGGCGCGGGCGATCCGGCGCGCCGTGGCGGCGGCCCAGATCCACGAGACCGGGGTCAGCAGCGCGCGGGTGACCGGCATGACCCGGCGGTCGCGGCTGTACCACCAGCGCGGCGTCTCAAGCTTCATGCGGGCAGCAGGGGTTCAAGGCGGGCCACGGCCTCGGCGAGGGCGCGGCCCTGGCGCCGGGCGTAGGCGAGGGCGGCGGCCGCGATGCGGGCGGCGACGCGCGGATGCTCAAGCAGGCCGCGGATGTGGCGGGCCAGCGCCGCTTCGTCCGCCGCCTCGATGGCGGCCGCCTCGGCGAACATTTCCTGGTACACGCCGCGGGCGTTGAAGGCGTGCGGGCCGGTGACGATGGGGCGACCGAGATGCGCCGGCTCCAGCGGGTTATGGCCGCCTATCCCCTCGACGAAACTGCCGCCCATCACCACCGCGTCGGCCAACGACAGAAACAGGCCGAGTTCACCCAGGGTGTCCGCCAGATAGGCCCCGACGTGCGGAGCCGGCGGCTGTCCCAGCGAACGACGGGCCACGCCCAAACCCACGGCGGCGAGTTCGTCGGCCACGGCGTCGGCCCGGGCCGGATGTCGCGGCGCGATCACCAGGAGAGCCGGCGGGCCGCCCGTCACGGCCTGGCGGTAGGCGCGGGCGATCAGGGCGTCCTCGCCGGGGTGGGTGCTGGCGGCCAGCACCACCTTGCGGTCGCCGATCAGGGCCGCGAGACGGGCGCGCTCGACGTCATCGACCGGCGGCGGCGGCGCGGCGAGCTTGAGGTTCAGGCGGGGGCCGACCTGGGCGCCCAGGGCAGCGAGACGCGCCTGCGTCTCCGTATCCTGCGGCAGCACCAGGTCAAAGGCGGTCAGGAGGGCGCGGGCCGTCGCCGGGGCGCGGCCCCAGCCGGCGGCGCTGGCCTGGGTCATCCGGGCGGAGAGCAGGCCCAGACGGACGCCCCGGCCGCGCGCGGCGACGATCAGGTTGGGCCACAGCTCGCTCTCGACCAGCAGGGCGAGGTCCGGCCGCCAGTGGTCGAGGAACCGGCCGACCGCGCGAGGGCTGTCGATGGGGGCGAACTGGTGAAGCACGCCAGCAGGCAGGCGCTGCGCCAGCACCTGGGCCGACGTCACCGTGCTGGATGTGACCAGCAGGACGATGTCCGGCCGCCGCGCCTTCAGCGCCGCGACCAGGGGCAGCAGCGACAGGCTCTCGCCGACGCTGACGCCATGCAGCCAGACCAGCGGCCCGGTGGGTCGGTGCAGGCTCGCTCGGCCCAGACGCTCGCCCAGCCGGGCGGCGTCCTCCTTGCCACGCCGCGCGCGGGCGCGCAGCAGCACCGGGGCGATGGGCTCCAGCAGGCCGGTCGCGGCGCGGTAGATCGCCAGCGGCAAGGTGCGTGCGGGCGGGCTCAAATCGCTTCGGCCGTGGCCAGGCGGCAGCCGTGCGCGGCGGAAGTCTCGACCTGCAGGGTGACGTGGCCGATGTTGAAACGCTTCGACAGGCCCTCGCAGGCCTCGTGCAGGAAGGCGTCGCCATCGTCGTTCTGCGGCCGGGTCAGGTGGGCGGTGAGCGCCGTCTCGGTGGTGCTCATGGCCCAGATGTGCAGGTCGTGGATGTCCTCCACCCCCGGCTGGGCGCGCAGCCAGGCTCGCACCTCCTTGATGTCGATCCCCTTCGGCACCGCGTCGAGCGCGAGGTCGACGGAATCGCGGAGCAGGCCCCAGGTGCCGAGCACGATGATCACTCCGATGCCGATGCTGAGCGCCGGGTCGATCCACAACAGGCCGGTCAGGCCCATCAGGCCGGCGCCGATCACTACGGCCAGCGAAATCGCCGCGTCGGCGGTCATGTGCAGGAAGGCCCCCTGCACATTGAGGTCGGTATGCCGTCCACGCAGGAACAGCAGGGCTGTGGCGGTGTTGATCACCACCCCGATGCCGGCGGTCCACATGACGAAGGCGGTCGCCACGGGTGCGGGCTGGCTGAACCGGTGGACGGCTTCGGAGGCGATGACGCCGACCGCCACCAGCAGCAGGACGGCGTTGGCCAGAGACGCGAGGATGGTGGCCTTGCGCAGGCCGTAGGTGCGTCGGGCCGTCGGCGCCCGCCGGGCCAGGATCGTCGCCCCCCAGGCCAGCACCAGCGACAGGACATCCGACAGGTTGTGGCCGGCGTCGGCCAGCAGGGCGAGCGATCCGGACCACAGGCCCGCGGCCACCTCGGCGACGACAAAGGCCGAGTTGAGCGCCACGCCGATGGCGAAGGCCCGTCCCATGTCGTCCGGCGCATGATGGTGGTGATGTCCGCCCAGGCCATGGCTATGGCCATGCCCACCACCGCCATGATCATGGTGATCGTGGGCGTGGGCCGGTTGGTGATCGGAGCGGGCGCGGGCCATGGCGTCCCTATGTCTCACCGGCGACGGCGGCGATCAATGCGCCGGTCGGCCGACCAGGGTTTCGGCCTCGCGGGTGACCTGCGAAAGTCGTGCCGACCAGGTTTCGATCAGGGCCGCGATCACGGCGTCGTCGGCGTCGGCCGGCACATGCAGCGGCCCGTCCCACACCACCGCACCGCGTCCGAAGGGCATGGGGAACATGACCTTGTCCCAGGTGTCCTGAAGCTGCAGCGCCGGATGGGCGGCGATGCCCATCAGGAATATCGGGGCGCCCGCGCGCCGGGCGATCTGCAGCGAGCCGGCGGCGATCACTTCGTTCGGACCGCGCGGGCCGTCAGGGGTGACCACCAGGACGCCGCCGCCGCCGACCCAGGCGACCGCCTCGCGCAGCGCCGCGACCGCCTGCCGGGCCTTGGCGGAATCGCCCCGCTTGGCCGAAGAGATGCGGATCGCCGGATAGCCGGACATGGCCAGGGCCCTGGCGATGAATTCCCCGTCGGCCGACGGGGACACCAGCGCGCGGGTGGGCTTGCGCTTCCATTGAGGGTCCGAGGCGAGTCCCGCCGGGACGCGACCGTGCCAGAACAGCGCGACTGCGCCGCTGTCGCCGCTCAGCACGGGCTCGACGCAGCGGACGTTCTCGTGGCGCCAGCGGACCGTCATCAGGACCAGACGCATGTAGGCGCCGAGCACCCAGCCCAGCATCGCCTGCACCGCATCGCTGCGCAGCAGCTTCTTCAAGCGGCCGACTCCGCCTCCAGGTCCTGGCTCCGGGCCAGGCGGGCGTAGAGGCCACGCTTGCGCATCAGGCTCGCGTGGTCGCCGGTTTCGACGATGCGCCCCTTGTCGATCACATAGATCCGGTCCGCGCCGCGCACGGTCGACAGCCGGTGGGCGATCAGGATGGTGGTGCGACCGGCCATCAGTCGCTTCAGGGCCGCCTGGACCTGGGCCTCGCTTTCGGTGTCGAGGGCGCTGGTGGCCTCGTCGAGCAGCAGGATAGGCGCATCCTTGAGGAAGGCGCGGGCGATGGCGATCCGCTGCCGCTGGCCCCCGGACAGCCGCGCTCCCGCCTCGCCGACGCTGGTCTCGTAACCGTCGCGCAGGCCGAGGATGAACTCGTGCGCCGCCGCCGCCTCGGCCGCCTGCTGGATATCCGCCAGGCTGGCGTCTGGACGAGCGTAGGCGATGTTGGCCCGGATGGTGTCGTCGAACAGGAACGGCTCCTGGGTGACCAGGGCGATCTGGGCGCGCAGCGACGGCAGGGTCACTTCCCGCAGGTCATGGCCGTCGATGGTCACGCGCCCCTCGCTCGGGTCGTAGAAGCGCGGGATCAGGTTGAGGATGGTGCTCTTGCCGCCGCCGGACGGGCCGACCAGGGCGACGGTCTCCCCGCGCCGGGCTTCCAGGGAGACGCCGGTCAGGGCCGGCTGGCCGGCCGCGCCGTAGGTGAAACCGACGTTCTCGAAGCGGATCGTCGCCTCGCCGACCGGCAGAGTCTGGGCGCCGGGGGTCTCGCGCACCTCCGGCTCGACGTCGAGCGCGGCGAACAGACGTCGGGCGGCGGACATGCCCTCGGCCATCACCGTCTGCAGATTGGCGAGCTGGCGCAGCGACTGGGAGGCCAGACCGAGCGCAGCGATGAAGGCGACGAAGGCGCCGACCGTCATGCCGCCGGTCTGGGAGCGCCAGCCGGCGTAGGCGATCACCGCGGCGGTGATCAGGGTCATCAGCAGTTCGGTCGAGGGCGCGGCGCGGGCGCGGGCGTTCGCACCCTTGATCAGGTGTCGCTGGCGGCGGCGAACCACTTCACCGACCCGGGCCTCCTCGTAGGCCTCGCGGTTTTCGATCTTCACCACCCGCACGCCATCGAGGCTTTCCATGATCGCCGTGGACAGGGCCGAGGTCTCGGCCATGGCGCCCTTGGCGGCCTTGGTGGTGCGCTTGGAGAAGCGGCGCATGATCCAGCCGGACAGCGGCGCGGCGGCCAGCAGCACCAGCGACAGCACCCGGTCGTTGGAGATCATCACCGTCACCGCACCGATGACGGTCAGCAGGTGCTGGGTGTAGTTGATCACCCCGGCGGTCGCGGCTTCGCGGATCAGGCCCGCGTCATAGAGCACCGAGGAGACATAGGCCCCGGAGTGCTGGCTGCGCAGGCGCGCCAGGTCGGCGCGCACCAGCTTGGCGAACAGCTGCACCTGCACGTCGCCGACAACTCCGTTGCCGATGCGGTTGACCAGGGTCGCCTGGACGATCTGCGCCACGGTCCGGCCGATGGCGTAGAAGGCGATGGTCAGGGGCAGAAGCAGCAGAGCCCCCGGCTTATGGTTGACCATCAGGTCGTTGGTGGCCGGCTCCAGGATCTGGATCAGCTTGGCGGAGAAGAAGGCGACGCAGATGGCGGCCAGCATGGCGACCGTCCAGCCCTTCCAGCGCGGCGCCATGTAGACCCGCCAGACCCGGGCCACCAGGACGCGGGCGGAAAGCTCAGGCTGGGCGCGCTCGCTCATCGGCTTGGGGTCGGACGATGCGGGGGCGAAGTCAAGCTCTGCGGGCGCCGGCGAACGCTGCGCTCGCGCGCCTGTGGCGCCGGTGCGCTTCCGCCCGCGGCGCGGAGGCCTTAGGTAAGCCGCCATGACAGCCGAACCGGTCCCCGACAGATTCGACCTCACCACGCCGATGGGCCGGGTGAAGGCCTATGCCGACTATCTGTGGAACGACCACGCCTATCTGCGGCTCGGCTTCTCCAACGCCCACTGGATTTCGGACGAGCTGGTGCGCACCAACCAGCCGTGGCCGCACCAGCTCGCCGCCTGGAAGGCGCGGGGGATCAAGACAGTGATCAACCTGCGCGGGGGGTTCGACGCCAGTTTCCATGCCCTGGAGAAGGACGCCTGCCGCCGTCTGGGGCTGGAGATGGTCGATTTCACCATCACCTCGCGTGAGGTGCCGAGCCGCGAACGGGTCTTCGGCGCCCAGCGGCTGTTCGAGAACATCGCCTATCCCGCGCTGATGCACTGCAAGTCGGGGGCCGACCGGGCCGGCATCATGAGCGTGTTCTACATGCACTTCCGGAAGGGCCGGACCATCCGCGAGGCGATGGACCAGTTGCACCTGCGTTACCTGCATGTTCGACAGGGGAAGACCGGCGTGCTCGACTACACCTTCGAGCGTTACCTGGCGGAGGGTGAGCCGGCGGGGATGTCGTTCCTCGAATGGGTCGAGAGCCCGATGTACGATCCGGCCGGTATGAAGGCCGCCTTCCGGGCCGGCATGTGGGGTGGATTGGTGACGGAGCGGATACTCAACCGGGAGTAATTCCCGAGTCACAAATCCGACAGACGGCCGCCCGCGGCCGTGACAACGTGCGCCCATGGCTGACGGGGGTGTTGAAGAAACGGCGGTCGAGGACGTCTACACGCTGCTGGGCGTGAGGCGCGACGGCGTCGCGTCGGTGGTCGATCTCGTCGCCACGCCGGAGTTGCCCCGGGCCCGCGCCCGGGCTCAGGCGCTGCTGCGCGAGCACACAAGCTGCGTCAGCGTCGAGATGTGGCGCGACGGAACCCTGATCGAGCAGCTCGTCCGGGCCTGAGCGAGGCGCAGCCCCTCCGTCAGGCGTCGTCGGCCGGTGTCAGCAGTCGGTGGGCGTGGATGATGAAATAGCGCATCAGGGCGTTGTCGACGGTGGACTGAGCCTTGGCCCGCCAGGCCTTCAGCGCCGCCTCGTAGCTCGGATAGGCGCCGACCAGATCGACCTGAGACAGGTCGCGGAACTCCGCCCCGCCCACGTCCTTCAACTCGCCGCCGATCACCAGGTGGAGGAGCTGTTGTTCAGCCATGGTTCGCCTTCGCAGGATGTAACAGGGGTCACGTCGTCACCGCGATATGACGGACCCGCTCAAGGATCAATGGGGCGAGCGCCGGGGTCGTGCAGATGAGACTGGGCTGCATCGGCCTGACGCCGTTGTAGGCGAACGGCCGGCCGGCGTGGTCGCCGACGAAACAGCCCGCCTCGCGCGCGATCAGGTCCGCGGCGGCGAGATCCCAGTCATGTTTGGGAACCAGCGCCATGGCGGCGTCGAAGGCGCCGGAAGCCACCAGACACATCCGGTAGGCGGTGGAATTGCGCTGGTCGATCCGCATGGTCGGCCACGGGCGCGGCCAGTCGGGATGCTCGAACATCCGCCGGTCGCCAACCATGCCGCAGTTCTCCAGGGCGACGGCGCCGCTGCTGCGGATCGGCTGGCCGTTGAGCACGGCGCCTTCCCCGGCCGCCGCGGCGTAGGTTTCGGAAAGCTGCGGCGCGAACACCACGGCGGCTACGGGACGCCGATCTTCGACCACCGCCACCGACACCGCCCACCAGGGTGCGCCCCGCAGGAAGGCCCGCGTACCGTCGATCGGATCGACCACGAACAGCCGGCGGCGCGTCAGGCGCGCCGGATCGTCGATCGTCTCCTCGGACAGCCAGCCGTAGTCGGGCCGCGCGCTGCGCAGGGTCTGGGTCAGCAGCCGGTCGGCCGCGAAGTCGGCGTTGGTCACCGGGGTGGCGTCGCCGGCCTTGTACTCGGTCGTCAGGCCCTGGTCCCGCAGGCGCCCGGCCAGGTCCCCCGCCGCCTGGGCCGCCGCGACAATGAGGGCGAGGTCCTCGGCCGCGGCCGGTCCGCTCATCGCCCTGCGATCGCCAGGGCGTCGATCAGCAGGGACGGCGCGTTGGCGGCGCCGCGGATCTCCAGGTCGGAACCGGGAACCACCCGCGCGAACACGTCGAGAAGGTTGCCGGCGACGGTGATCTCGGTGACCGGGTAGGCCAGTTCGCCGCCCTCGAACCAGAAGCCCGAACAGCCCACCGACCAGTCGCCGGTGTTGCCGTTCAGCGAAGGGCCGAACATCGAGGTGACCAGCAGGCCGGCGCCGACGTCCGCCATCAGTTCACGCTGATCGCGCTCGCCCGGCTGGAAGGTCAGGTTGGAGGGGCCCACGCCAGGCGGACCGGCGAGGCCCCGCGAGGCGTGGCCGGTGGTCTGAAGCCCAAGCTGGCGGGCCGAGGACGAGTTCAGCAGCCAGGTGGTCAGCACGCCGTCGTCGATGATCGACGTGGCTTGGTTGGCGACACCCTCGTCGTCGAAAGGCGAGGAGCCGAGGCCCCGGACGCGATGCGGGTCGTCGACGATGTTCACGCCGCGGGCGAACACCTGCTGGCCCAGTCGGTCCTTCAGGAAGGAGGTGCCGCGGGCGATCGACGGTCCGGAGATGGCGCCGATCAGCGGGCTCATCAGCGACGCGGCCAGACGATTCTCGAAGATCACCGGCGCGGTGGTCGAGGCGATCTTTCGCGCGCCCAAGCGCATGGCGGCCCGGCGGCCGGCCTCGGCGCCGATGGCGGCCGGGTCGGGCAGGTCGGTCTGCCAGCGGGCGGACCGTCCGTCGTAGCCGTTCTCCATCCCGCTCTCGTCGCCGGCGATGGCCGAGGCGCTCAGCCCGAAGCCGGACGCCTTGTGCAGGCCGGAGAAGCCGGCGCTGGTCACCATCCGCCATTCGGACGACGACCAGGAGGCGGAGGCGCCGTCGGAATTGGTCACCTTCGGCACGTCGCGCGCAGCCGCTTCGGCGATGCGGGCCCTGTCTTCCAGGGTCTCGGGTGCGGGCTCGGCGGGATCGTAGAGGTCGAGGTCCGGCAGAGGGCCGCGGGCCAGGCGATCGGGGTCGGCGAGGCCGGCATAGGGATCCTCCGGAGCCAGTCGGGCCATGGCGACGGCCCGTTCCACCAGCTTGGCGCGGGCTTCGGGGCTGATGTCGGAGCCGGACACCACCGCCTGGCGGCGGCCGACGAAGACCCGCAGGCCCAGGTCCCGGGCCTCCTCGCGCTCGACCTCCTCGAGGTCGCCGAGGCGGACGGAAATGGAGAGGGCGTGGCGGTCGGCGCCCACGGCCTCGGCCGCATCGGCTCCGGCCCGAAGCGCGGCGTCGACGACATCTTTCAGCAGGTTTTCATCCATCCCGGCCATATGGCGGAGGCGGACGGCCGGCACAAGCAAGGGACGCCTCACGTCCCTACGATCAGGGAATGGCGTAGAACAGCAGCGCGACCGCCGCGGCGATATAGGCGATCCAGGTCAGCAGGATTCCGGCGGCGCGCGGTAGCGAGGCGCCACCGCTGCGCGACAGGCCGACGGCATGGGCGACCCGGCCCGCCAGCAGGACGATCCCCATGACGTGGATCACCAACGGCGAAGCGCCGCACACCGCCAGCACGCCGATGGCGATCAGACCGGCGGGCACATATTCGCTGGCGTTGCCGAAGGCGCGGATGGCGTGGGCCAGGGCGGCGACGCCGCCGTCGCCGAGCGCGACCTTGTGCAGTCGGCGCTGGCGGACCACCAGCACGGAGAGCACCAGCAGGAGGATCAGGTGCAGGCCGACCCAGAGGGCGGCGGCGTGGGCGGAGGCCGTGACGTCCATGGTGTTCTCCCCGTCGGCGGCGCGGTTGCGCAGGCTTCGATGCGGGCGGCAGGGCCGCCGGTTTCAGTCCTTCAGTCTACGGGCGCGCCGTCTCCGGGCAGGCCGAGCCTGGCCCATTTCTCGGTCACCGCCTCGACGGTGGCGCGGTCCATGCCCAGCTTCTCGCCCCATTCGCGCTTGGTCTCAGGCGGCCACTTGTTGGTCGCGTCCAGGCCGATCTTCGAGCCCAGGCCGCTCTCTGGCGAGGCGAAGTCGAGATAGTCGATCGGGGTGGATTCCACGAGGGTGATGTCGCGGGCCGGGTCCATGCGGGTGGAGATCGCCCACATGACGTCCTTCCAGTCGCGGGCGTCGATGTCGTCATCCACGACGATAATCCACTTGGTGTACATGAACTGCCGCAGGTAGCTCCAGACGCCCATCATCACCCGCTTGGCGTGGCCGGCGTAGGCCTTCTTCATCGAGACCACGGCGATGCGATAGCTGCAGCCTTCCGGCGGCAGCCAGAAGTCGACGATCTCCGGGAACTGCTGGCGCAGCAGCGGGATGAACACCTCGTTCAAGGCCTCGCCCAGCACGCTCGGCTCGTCCGGCGGCCGGCCGGTGAAGGTGGTCAGGTAGATCGGGTCGCGCCGCATGGTGATGGCGGTGACCTGGAACACGGGGAACTTCTCGACCGAGTTGTAATAGCCCGTGTGATCACCGTAGGGACCCTCATCCGCGTACTCGTCGAGGTGGACATAGCCTTCCAGCACGATCTCGGCGTTCGCCGGGACCATGAGGGGGACGGTCTTGGCCGGAACCAGCTCGACCTTGGCGCCGCGCATCAGGCCGGCGAACTGGTATTCGGAGAGGGTCTCGGGAACCGGGGTGACGGCGGCGAGGATGGTGCCGGGATCGGCGCCGATGACGGCGCAGGCGGGCAGCGGCTCGCGCTTCCCCTGCGCCTTCCAGCGGCGGTGGTGCTGGGCGCCGCCGCGGTGGGCGAGCCAGCGCATGATGGTGCGGTCGGGACCGAGCACCTGCATGCGGTAGATGCCGAGGTTGTAGTCGTCCTCGCGGTCGGTGGAGGGGCCCTTGGTGACCACCAGCGGCCAGGTGATCAGCGGCGCCGGCTCGCCGGGCCAGCAGGTCTGGATCGGCAGCTGCGTCAGGTCGATGTCGGCGCCGGTCAGGACCACTTCCTGGACGGGCGCCTTCTTCACCACCTGCGGGCGCATGGCCATGACGGTCCTGGCGAGCGGCAGCATCCCGAGCGCGTCCTTCAGGCCACGCGGCGGCTCGGGCGCGCGCAGGAAGGCGAGCAGCTCGCCGACCTCGCGCAGGTCGGCGGCGGTGGTCCGCTCGCGGCCCTCGAGGGTGACGCCCATGGCCACCCGCTTGACCGTGCCGAACAGGTTGACGAGGCAGGGCATCGACGAGGGCTGGCCGTCGGCGCGGATGACGTTCTCGAACAGCACGGCCGGGCCGCCGGTGGCCAGCAGGCGGCGCTGGATCTCGGTCATCTCCAGCACCGAGGAGACGGGCTCGGTGACCCGCACCAGCTCGCCGGCGCGTTCGAGCTTGTCGATGAATTCCCGCAGCGATCGATAGGCCATGCGGCGGTTTAGCCGCCCGGCCGGAGCGGGTCCAGAACGGGTGGTCAGCTCGCTGGCTTGAGGGCGAGGAAGTCCAGGGCGTCGCCGATCGGGATGAACAGGTTCAGGCTTTTGGACTCCGCAGGATACAGGCCGAGCACGGTCAGGCCGATGACCGAGCCGTCCTCGTCGAGCAACGGCCCGCCGCTGTTGCCGTGGGTGACGGGCACGTCGCTCTGGATGAAGCTGAACCCGTCGATAATCCGGTTTGCCGAAACGACCCCGCGCGTGACCGTATTCTGCAGCTTGGGATCGAGCGGCGTGCCGATGGCGAAAACACCCGCCCCGACGGCCGGCGTCGTCCGCTTCAAGGCGAGAGGCATACGTCCCCGGGGGTCGGTCTTCACCAGGGCCACGTCCCGACGCTTGTCCGAGCGGACGACTTCTCCGGTGGTCTCCAGCCCGTCCGACCACCGCACCCGCACCGTCCTGGCGGTTCCGACGACGTGCTGGTTGGTCAGCAGATAACCGTCGGACGACACCAGCACGCCGCTTCCGAATCCCGAGCCGGCGAAAATCGCCACGACCGATCCGCTGGCGTCGGCGATGGCGGTCCGTTCGCGGCTCGCGCCGCTGAGCTGTATCGGGGCCTGGGCCGCCGCCTGGCCCGAGGTGGCGGTGACCGTGGGGTCCGAGGCCGACACCAACTGCCGGAACTGCTCGTTGGCGAGCAATTCCCGCACATTGGCGGCGAAGGCTTCCTGGTGGAGCGACCGCGTGTGCCGGACGCGGCTCACCTTGCGCTGCGCCATGGCATGAGTGTCCACCGTGGCGACCACCTCGCGGCGAAGGTTCGAATAGACCTGCCACTGGATATCGAGCGTTATCCGACCGGAGGTGTGCACCAGACTGCCGCAATAGGACACGTCGATGGCCTTGAGCATGGCGCCGACTTCGAGGTCGGTGGTGGTGGCTTCCTGATCGGCGAACAGGTTTCCGGGTTGCGACTCCGGCTTGAATCCGGCGGCGGCCAGTTCCTCGCCGAACACATCCTTGAGGTTCACGAAGCCGTCGGAGACGTCCTTCCAGGTGACGGTCTGCGGCTGAATGCAGATGACCCCGTACCAAGCCGTTCCGACCTGCTGTGCGTCACGCACCTGAGAGCCGACGCGAGTCAGAGCGACCGGCCGGGGCGTCACGCCCGGCGGAAGCGGCGCCACCGTAGTCGCAGGAGGCGCCGCCGCATCGATAGCGGGCTGCGCGACGGCGGAGCCGGCCAAGGCCAGTGCCAGAGCGATTCCCAGTCCAGTTCGCATGAAGCCCCCGCTTCTGCTCGCTGTCAGAACAGCCAGCTATCAGACCCTACGGATAAAACGCCGGACGCGTCACCTCTCGCTCCACACCGCCAGTTCGTTGCCGGCGGGGTCGGTGAAGTGGAACCTCCGGCCGCCGGGGAAGGGGAAGATCGGGCGGGTGATCGCCCCGCCAGCGCCGGTGACGCGGGCGAGCATGGCCTCCAGGTCGTGGGCGTAGAGGACGACGAGGGGCTTCGCGTCCGGCGCGGCGGCGG
>JAEYTM010000042.1 GCA_023434015.1 Pseudomonadota bacterium
TGGCCAGCCGGGACCCGGGGACCGCCGCCGCCCTGGCCGCGGCGCCGAACTTCCTCGGCGGCCTGGAGCTCGGTATCGACCGGGTGGTCCGCGGCGTCAGCGGACTGATGTCCTATGAGTTGAGCGATGCGCTGGCGCTGCATTCGATCAGCGCCTACCGCCGTTACGATTCTCAGGAAGTGCTGGACGCCGACGGCATGTCCCTGCCGGCGCTGACCGGCCTGAACGAGGGGCGGGGCGAACAGTGGAGCCAGGAGCTGCGCCTCAACTACGACGCCGGCGGTCGCGTGCGCGGGTTCGTCGGAGCCAGCTTCTTCAAGGCCAAGGACTTCCAGCGGTCGGTCCTGCAGTTCGACGAGCGGGTGAGCCTCGCCACCCTCACCTCCCAGCTCAACGCCGGCGCCGCGGGCAGCGGCCTGCCGGCCACGACGCCAGCGCCGGCGGCCGTGTTCAACAACACCGCCTTCACCGGGGCGCTGATCCAGGGCCTGGTCGGCCAGGTCAGCGGCGGCCGGCTGCTGCTCACCGGCGCCGAAGGCCGGGCTATCGCGGCCAACCTCCGTGCGAACCATATCGAGGAAGCCGCCAGCACCAGCGATCTGGAGGCGATCGATCTCTTCGCGGACGTGAGCTACGACATCACCGACCGGCTCGAGCTCTCGGGCGGCCTGCGCTACACCCGCGACGAGAAGGCCACCGCCTACGGATCTCGGGTGATCGGGGGCCGCAGCGTCCTGGGCGCGGCGGTCGGCGCCGCGACCCTGGCCAGCTCGGGCAGCCCGCTCGGCCTCGCCCAGGGCCGCGCCGTCGCCGCCGCCCTGCAGTCGCCCTTCGTGCAACAGATCCCGTCGACCGCCCTGCCGCTGTTCGGCCTTACCTATCAGCCGACTCCCGGGAACGCCGGCATGGCCGCCCGCGGCCTGGAAGACGACGGCTTCACCTGGCGCCTGGTGGGCCGCTACGCCCTGTCGGACGATGCGAACCTCTACGCCTCCTACGCCCGCGGCCGGAAGCCGGAGATGATGTCGGGCCTCAGCCCGGCCAGCCCCGAGACCGCCGCCCTGTTCGTGCGGGTCGAGGCCGAGACCGTGGACAGCTACGAGATCGGCGCCAAGGGGGCCCTGTTCGACCGGCGTCTGCGCCTGGACGCCTCGGCCTACAACTACAGCTACGAAAACTTCCAGACCGTCGAACAGCGCGGCACCCAGTTCGTCATCACCAACGCCGGCAAGGCCACCGCCTATGGCGTGGAAGGCCAGGCGGAATGGCTGGTCACGCCCGGGCTCGACCTGTTCGCCACCTACGCCTACAGCCACGCCCGGTTCGACCAGGGCGCCTACAAGGGCAACCGGTTCCGGCTGTCGCCGGACCACACGCTCTCGCTGGGCGCGATCTGGAATTTCGCCGCCCTGGCCGGCGTGATCGAGGTCCGTCCGACCTACACCTGGCAGTCGAAGGTCTATTTCGACGACGCCAACGACCGCCCGGAGTTCCAGAAGCCGCCGGCGAGCTTCGTGGCCGACGTCCGGCGCGACGAGGTTCAGCCGTCCTACGGCCTGCTGAACCTGCGGGTCGCCTGGACCGCCGACGCCACGCCGGTGACGCTGGAGGCCTTCGCCACCAACCTGCTCGACGAGGACTATTTCATCGACGCCGGAAACATCGGCGACGCTTTCGGCCTGCCGACCTTCATCGCCGGCGCCCCCCGGATGATGGGGGCGGGCATCAGCTACCGCTTCCGCTAGCCGTCAGGCGGGCGGCGTCGTCACCCGCGCGGCCGGCGCCACCCGCCAGATGATGTCGCCCACGTCGTCGGCCACCAGCAGGGCGCCGGCGCGATCCACCGCCACCCCGACCGGGCGGCCCTGAATCTCGTTGTTGGCGTTGAGGAAGCCGGTGAGGAAGGCCTGGGGCTGCATCTGGGGCCGGCCGCCCGCGAACGGAATGAACACCACCCTGTAGCCGTTCAGCGGCCGGCGGTTCCACGACCCGTGCTGGCCGATGAAGGCGCCGCCCCGATAGGCGGTGGGGAAGGCCTGCGCGCGATAGAAGGTCAGCCCCAGCGAGGCGGTGTGCGGGCCGAGACCGAAGTCGGGCGCGATGGCCCTGGCCACCAGTTCGGGACGCTGCGGCTGCACGCGGGCGTCGACGATCCGGCCCCAGTAGCTGTAGGGCCAGCCGTAGAAGCCGCCCTCCCGGACGCTGGTCAGATAGTCGGGCGGAAGGTCGTCGCCGATCTCGTCGCGTTCGTTGACGACGGTCCACATCGTCCCGGTGGCGGGCTCGAAATCCAGTCCATTGGGGTTGCGCAGGCCGGTGGCGAACGGCCGCAAGCTCGCCGTGGCGATATCGTACTCCCAGATCGCCGCGCGGCCCTCCTCGATCCCCATCCCGTTCTCGCCGATGTTCGAATTGGAGCCGACCGTGGCGTAGAGCCTGGCGCCGTCCGGACTGGCGACGACGTTCTTGGTCCAGTGGTGATTTAGCGGCTCGCCCGGCAGATCGAAGAGCTTCTCGCCGACGCCTTCGATCCGGGTCTGACCGTCGACGTAGGTGAAACGCACCACCCCGTTGTCGTTGGCGACGTAAAGATGGCCGTCCACCAGGGTCATGCCGAAGGGACGGCGCAGCCCTTCGCCGAACACCGTCCGGAACTCGGCGACGCCGTCGCCGTCCGCGTCGCGCAGCAGAGTGATCCGGTTGGGGCTTTTCTGCACCGAGCCCGCCTTCTTCATCAGGCGGTCCTGGAAGAAGCCGCGCAGGCTGAAACCTTTCTTCGTCGCGCTCGGCTCGGAGGAGGATTCGGCGGCCAGGACGTCGCCATTCGGGAGCACCAGCAGCCAGCGGGGATGGTCCAGGCCCTCGGCGAAGCGAGTGACGGTGAAGCCGGGCGGCGCGATGGGCGCGCCGCCGTCCGGCCAGCCGACCGCGTCAGGCACGCCGATGGTGGGTATCAGGCGGCGCTGCGGCTCCTTGAGCGGCGGGTTGGGCCCGAAGCCTACCCACGGATCGGACGATCCGCTTGAGCAGGCCGCCAGAACCAGGGTGGTTGCCAGGAGGGCGATCACGCGCGCGGTCATGACGAAGCTCCGTCCCGGGCGACGGGCGCCGCCACGCTCATCAAGGCGTAGCATATACCCACGGGCGGCCTCCCGTAATCGCGGCGATCAGCTCCGCGCGACGTGCTCGCGTTTGCCCTTCCGCTTCGTGCCGGCCATCTCCTTGAGCTCCTTCTCGGTCATGGACTCCGCCATGCTCTTGGAGGCGCCCTTGAGGGCGCCTTTCGGCGTGTCGCCGCGCTTCGCCGACAGGGCCGCGCCCGCGGCCTTCTGCTGGGCTTTCGATTTCGCAGGCATCTCTTGTCCTCACCTTGTCGCCGCGCGAAGACTGCGGGCGCCAGGGAAACCCTGACGGGCTGGCGCCGGTTCACCGCAGGTTATCGAATGAGGAGCGCCGGGACGTGACGAGCGAGGCGGCAACGACCCGGCGGCGGAAGCTGCCGCGCCTGCGCGCCAGGCTGCGGGAACTCTACCACGGGGACTCGCCCCACGCAGTCCGGTTCAGGCTGCGGGTCATCGCCATCGATCTCCTGCTGATCATCTTCTTCATCGCCTCGCCGTTCCTGCGCGAGTACCCGGTCTATCTGGCCCTGGACTATGCGGTGGCCCTGGTGCTGGCGGTCGATCTCGGCGCGCGGGCGATGGCGGGCGCGCGGATCGGCGACTGGCTGCGCAAGCCCAGTTCCTGGGTGGACATCTTCGTCCTCGCGACCCTGCTGTTCCCGCTCTGGCTGTTCAACTTCGCCTTCCTGCGGGTGCTGCGGTTGTGGTCGCTGGTGCACAGCGAGTTTTTCTGGAACACCATCGGCCGCCGGTTCGACGACACCCGCTGGGAGGACGTCGGCAAGGCGCTGGCGACCCTCGTCACCTTCATCTTCGTGGCCACCGGCTTCGTCTATGCGAGCTTCGCCCGCGCCCATCCGGGCATCTCCGGCTACGTCGACGCGCTCTATTTCACCGTCACGGCGCTGACCACCACCGGCTTCGGCGACATCGTGCTGCCGGGGACCTGGGGAAAGCTGCTGTCGATCGGCATCATGATCTGCGGGATCACCCTCTTCGTCCGGCTCGCCCAGACGCTGATCCGTCCGGACAAGGTGCGGTTCACCTGCCCGACCTGCGGACTGATGCGCCACGACGCCGATGCGGTTCACTGCAAGGCCTGCGGCGAGCTGCTCAACATCCCCAACGACGAGTAGGCGGAGCCGCTGTCGCCGCACTGTTATCCAAACGTCACAATCCGGTGCTAGCCGGCGCTGACAGACCGCCGCGGAGACCTCCATGCGATCCTTCCTGATCCTCACGGCCGCTGCGGTGGCCCTTGCCGCCTGCGGGCAGAACTCCGGCACGGACGCCGCGGTGAGCGGCGGCGGCGGCGCACGCAATCAGGTCTGGGCCGCGGGCTCCTCGACCGTCTTCCCGTTCGCCACCCGGGTCGCCGAAACCGTGGGCCGCACGACCGGCGGGCCGGCCGGCAAGGTCGAAAGCCTCGGTACCGGCGGCGGCATCAAGCTGTTCTGCAGCGGCACGGGCTCGAAGTTCCCCGACGTCGCCAACGCCTCACGCCAGATGAAGAAGTCCGAATGGGACGCCTGCCAGGCCAACGGCGTCACCGACATCATCGAGGTGAAGATCGGCTACGACGGCATCGTCATCGCCGACGCCAAGAACGCTCCGGCCTTCAATCTGAAGCTGGAGCATGTTTACCGTGCCCTGGCTGCCGAACTGCCGTCGGGCGCCGGCTTCGCGCCGAACACGGTCGCGACCTGGAACGCCATCGACCCCAGCCTGCCGAACACGCGCATCCTGGTCTACGGGCCGCCGCCGACCTCCGGCACCCGTGACGCCTTCGTCGAGATCGCGATGGAGAAGGGCGCCGCCCGCCTGCCGGAGATGGCGGCCCTCAAGAGCGCCGATGAGGACCAGTTCAAGGAAAAGGCCCATCTGCTGCGCCGCGACGGCGCCTGGGTCGACGCCGGCGAGAACGACAACGCCATCGTCCAGACCCTGGAGAAGACTCCGGCGGCGGTGGGCGCCTTCGGCTACTCGTTCCTCGACAACAACCGCGACAAGGTGAAGGCCGCCGCCATCGACGGCGTGCTGCCGACCGCGGAGACGATCTCGGACGGCAGCTATCCGATCGCCCGCTCGCTCTACATCTATGTGAAGAAGGCCAATATCGGCGTCACGCCGGGCCTGCGGGAGTTCCTCAACGGCTTCGTCTCCGACGCGGCCACCGGCAAGGGCGGCTACCTCCTGCAGCGCGGCCTGATCCCGCTGCCGGCCGCCGAACACGAGGCCCAGAAGGCGGCGGTCCAGGCCCTGACGCCGATGGCGCCGCCCGCCGGCTGACGCCAGGCGCTAGACCGTCACGCCCCGCTTCCACAGGGCGATCTCGCGCTCGCCGTTGTCCTCCGCCCGGGTCTCGCGGCCCGAGGCGGTGGCGAGCACCAGGTCCATGAGGGCGTCGGCGGCTTCGTCCAGGCTCTGACCGGCGGCGATGCGGCCGGCGTCGAAGTCGATCCAATGCGGCTTGCGCTGGGCGAGGCTGGAGTTGGTGGCCAGTTTCAGGGTCGGCGCCGGGAAGCCGAGCGGCGTGCCCCGGCCGGTGGTGAAAAGGATCACCGTAGCCCCGGCCGCGGTCAGGGCGGTGGACGACACCGCGTCGTTGCCAGGCGCCTCCAGCAGGGTCAGGCCGCGCTCCGAGACCTGCTGGCCATAGCGCAGGACCTCGGTGACCTGCCCGCGGCCGCCTTTCTGCACAGCGCCCAGAGACTTCTCCTCCAGTGTGGTGATGCCGCCCTCGATATTGCCGGGCGAAGGGTTCTCGCTGACCGGCTCGCCGTGGGCGATGAAATAGGATTTGAAGTCGTTCACCACCGCGACGATGTCCTCGAACACCGCCTGATCACGGGCCCGGGCCATCAGCAGCCGCTCAGCGCCGAAGATTTCCGGGATCTCGGTCAGCACGGCGGCGCCGCCGGCGTCCGTCACCTTGTCGGCGATGCGGCCGACGAGGGGATTGGCGGTGAGCCCGCTGAAGCCGTCGGAACCGCCGCACTTCACGCCGACCACCAGATCGGACGCCGGGCAGGTCTCGCGTCGGTCGCGCTCCGCGACCCTGACCAGTTCCTCGATGGCGGCGAGTCCGGCCTCCATCTCGTCTTCGGTGGACTGGGCGGTGAAGGCCCGCAGGCGCTGGGGGTCGAGGTGCGGCGCGGCCTCCAGCACCAGGGACAGCTGGTTGTTCTCGCAGCCCAGCCCCAGGATCAGCACGCCGCCAGCGTTCGGATGGCCGGCCAGGGCGACCGTCATGGTGCGGGTTGCGTCGAGGTCGCCGCCAAGCTGGGAGCAGCCGAACGGGTGGGTGATGGCGTGCACCCCGTCCACCCGGCCGGCGAAGCGGCGGTTGGCTTCCGCGGCGATCTTCTGGGCCGTGCGGGCGACGCAGCCGACCGTGGACAGGATCCAGATTTCGTTGCGGGTCCCGACGCGGCCGTTGGACCGCCTGTAGCCTTCGAAGGTCATCGGCGCGGCCGGGCGCGCGGGCTCGGGCGCGACAGGGAGGTAGCTGTAGTCCTCCACGCCCGAGAGGCCGGTGACCAGGTTGTGGGTATGGACGTGCTCCCCCGCGGCGATCGCGGTCCGCGCCCGGCCGATCGGCCAGCCGTACTTGCGCACGTCTTCGCCGGCGGCGATCGGGTGCAGGGCGACCTTGTGTCCCGCGGCGATATCGACCGCCGCCGTCACGCCCTCGGCGATGGTCTCGCCCGCGCCTACGGGCCGCAGGGCGACGGCGACATCGTCGCGGGGGTCGATGTGCAGCAGAGAAGGGTTCAGCATGGCCTACAGGTAATCGGTGTCACGCCGTTTTTCAAAAGCCGAACGCGCGGGGAGTACGGCGCCGCTTGACGCTATACGCGAACCTCGGCCAGGGGCTATGAAGCGGGTCGGGAACATTGAGTGATCGGCGGGACCCAGACTTGAACCCTCCCAAGACGCAGCGGCAGGAGGCGGCCGCGGCGCCGCCCGCGGGGCCGCGCCGCCGTCCGACCATCAACGACATCGCGCGGTTGGCGGGGGTCTCCAAGAAGACCGTGTCGCGGGTGATCAACGCCTCGCCCTTCGTGCGCGACGACACGCGGGAACGGATCGAGGCGGTTATCGCCGAGATGGGCTATGCGCCAGACCCGCAGGCGCGGGGCCTGGCCCTGCAGCGCTCGTTCCTGATCGGCCTCGTCTACGACAATCCGAACCCTCAGTATGTCGTGAACATGCAGCTCGGGCTTCTCGACGGCATGCGGGGCTCCGGCTTCGAACTGGTGGTGCATCCGTGCGACCGGTCCAGCCCGAGCTTCCTGGCCGACCTGCGGGCCTTCATCGAGCGCCAGCGGCTGTTCGGGGTGGTGCTGACTCCTTCCGTTTCCGAGGACGAGCGGGCCGCGAAGCTGCTGGCCGAGATCGGCTGCGAATATGTGCGGATCGCCTCGGTGTCTCTGGATGCGCCCGAGCACATGATCGAGACCTGCGACCACGTCGGCGGTCGCGTGGCCGCCGCGCACCTGGCGGACCTGGGGCACAGACGTATCGCCTTCATCTCCGGCCCGCCCAGCTTCCGGTCCTCGCACGAGCGGCGGCGCGGCTTCGAGGCCGGCCTCGCCGAGCGGGGTCTGGCGCTGGAGCCCGCCTATGTGGCGGAGGGGCGCTACACCTTCGAGTCGGGCATCGCCTGTGCGGCGGCGCTGCTGAAGCTTGAGCCGCGGCCCACCGCGATCTTCGCCGGCAACGACGAGATGGCGGCCGGCGTGCTGCATGCGGCCCGCGATGCGGGACTGCGGACCCCGCAGGACCTGTCGGTGGTGGGCTTCGACGATTTCGAGATCGCCTCGCGCCTGTGGCCGGCCCTGACCACCGTGCACACGCCTACGCGGGAGATCGGCCGCCTCGCCGCCGGCCGGCTTATCGGGCGCGAGGAAGACGAGGACCCGGCCGACCGGAGCGACCGGTTGCCCTCGCTGGTGGTGCGCCAGTCATCCGGCGCCGCGCCCGTTTAGTTCGGGTCTTGGTTCAACCCGGTTCAGCCAGGGCTGGCGGATCGGCGGGCGCGACGAGCAGGATCTCGTCCATCGCCCGCGCCACGTTCTCCAGGGGGTAGGGTTTCTGCAGGACGGGACGGTCGACATGGGCATCGGGCAGTTGCGCCTGCTCGCCATAGCCGGTGGCGAAC
>JAEYTM010000068.1 GCA_023434015.1 Pseudomonadota bacterium
GCAGAAGGCCCAGTCGACCTCGCCGTTCTTGACGATCAGCCGGTCGGGTTCCCCCGGCCGGGTAAGCGCCTAGACCGTCATGCGGGCCCCCGCGCCGGCGGCGGCGCGGCCGGACCGGCGGTCGGAATGGGCTCAGCCGCAGTGTCGAACGGCGCATCGGGGACGATGTCGCCCTCCACGTCCGGGATCATCTCCGGCATCGGCATCGGCTGCTCGATCCGCGCGCGAAGTTCGGGATCCTTGAGCAGGGCCGTGCGCATGATCTCCCGCGCCCGCGGCGCAGCGGCGGTCGAGCCGCCCATGCCGTGCTGGACGATCACGCTGAGCGCATAGCGGGGCTCGTCGAGCGGCGCGAAACAGACGAACAGGCCGTGGTCGCGGGTGGCCCACGGACCGCCCTTCCCGCGCGTCCCGCCCGCGCTGTAGGTGCGCACCTGGGCGGTCCCGGTCTTGCCGGCCATGAGGATGTCGCCCAGCCCGAGCTGGCTGGCCCGGTAGGCGGTCCCGCCCGCGTCGGTCACCGCGGCCATGCCCGCGCGCACATAGGCGATGTGCTCGGGCTTGAAGGGGAGGTCGGGCACAGCGGCGCCGGACGGCAGCACCTTGCCGCCGATGGAATGGATCAGCCGCGGATTAAGCGCCTTGCGGGCGTTGGCCAGCCGCGCGGTCATGACCGCGAGCTGCAGGGCGTTCACCTGCAGGGCGCCCTGGCCGATCCCGTAGCTGAGCGACTCCCCCGGCCACCAGACCGCCTGCTCGGGGTTCTTGCGGAAATATTGCTTCTTCCAGGCGGTCGAGGGGACGATCCCCTTCTTCTGGCCGGAGATGCCGATGTCGAATGTCTGGCCGAAGCCGAACGCCTCGGCGACCTTGGCGATCCGGTCGGGACCGATCCGCACCGCGACGCTGTAGAAGTAGACGTCGCAGGAGTTCTTGATGGCGTCATGCATGTTCTGCATGCCGTGACCACCGCGCTTGTGGCAGCGGAAGTAGCGCCCGCCGAAGTACATCCCGCCGCCGCAGCCGATGCGGGCCTCGGGATCGACGCCCGCCTCCAGGGCGGCCAGGGCGGTGATGGTCTTGAAGGTCGAGCCCGGCGGGTAGAGGCCCGACAACGCCTTGTCCAGCAGGGGCCGGCGCTCGTAGCTGGCCAGGGCGCGGTACTCCGCGCCGCTCAGGCCGCGGACGAAGCGGTTGGCGTCGAAGCTGGGCGCGGAAGCCATGCACAGGATGTCGCCGGTGCGGCAGTCCATCATCACCGCCGCGCCGCTCTCCTCGCCGAACACCTCGAGCGCGCGGTTCTGCACGTCGACGTCCAGGGTCAGCTGGATCGACTTCCCGGCCACGGCGGGGATGTCACCGTCTGAATCCTGACGGACCTCGCGGCCGTTGGCGTCGACCTCGACCTTCTGGGCCCCGGGCTTGCCCCGCAGGTCGAGGTCGAAGGCCTTCTCGACACCCTGCCGTCCGATGCGGAAGCCGGGGTGCAGCAGGATGGGGTCGGAGTTCGGTCCGGTGGAGCTTAGGTCCTCGCGGTTCACCTTGGCGACGTAGCCTATGACGTGGGCGAAGGCGCCGCCATGCGGATAGACCCGAACCTCGCCCATGTCGGCGGTCACCCCCGGAAGCTCCGGGGCGCGCACGTTGATGGCGCTGAACTGCTCCCAGCTCATGTCTTCCATGACCGAGACCGGCGCCCGCTTCGGCGCCCGGGAGATGTCGCGGACCAGGCGCGCCTGCCGCGCGTCGTCCAGCGGCACGAAGGAGGCCAGGGTTTTCAGCGTCGCCTGCGGATCGACGTCCTCGTCGCGGGCGACAAGCAGGCGGAAGTTGGGGCGGTTGGACGCGAGAATCTCACCGTTCCGATCGACGATCAGACCGCGCGGCGGCGGGACGAGCTTGAAGTTGAACTGGTTGGAGGCCGACAGCTTCTCGTAGCGCTGGGTCTCGATGAGCTGCAGATGAGCGAGGCGTCCGCCGAGGGCCGCGATCCCGAGACCCGCGAACCCGCCCAGCAGGAAGGCCCGGCGGTGGAAAACCCCCTGCCGTTCGTTCACCTCGTGGAAGAAGATTGCCGGCTCTGCCATGCCCGGCGCCCCCTACCGGAACCTCACATCGGCGTCTTCGAACATATCGATGAGCCGATGGGAGAACGGATATAGCAGAATTGTGGCGAGGAATTGCCAGCCGACCGAAACCAGGCTCGGCATCGCCTTGGCGTCGAACATGGTGAACAGATAGCCGGCGGCCATCGTCGTGGCGGTGACGAGCGCGTACCAGCCCCACAGGATGGCGCGGCTCTGCCCGACCATCATGTTGCGCCCGGCCAGCACGATTCCGTAGGCGAACGTCAGGCAGAGCGCCCAGAAGCCCAGCGGGCCGCCCCAGAAGAGGTCGAGGAACAGGCCCATCACCAGCACGCCGCCGGGCGCCAGCACCGACGGCCTGATCACCGCCCAGGCGAACACCACCGCCATCGGAAAGATCGGCTCGGGAAGCTGCAGGGAAAAGACCCGAAGCGGGATCCCGAACAGGACGGTGGCGGCCAGGGCCTGGATCAGGGGGATGCCCAGCCACCGCCAGGGGTCGAGCGGGCGCGCGGCGCTCACTGGGGTCCACCGCCCGGGGAGCCGCCCTGCCCGGCGGGCGGGGACGAGGCCGGCGCGGGCGTCGGCGTCG
>JAEYTM010000127.1 GCA_023434015.1 Pseudomonadota bacterium
ATGATGATGACCGCGGCGGGCACCGTGCCGGCCGCGCGCGTCTTCGTCATGGGTGCCGGTGTCGCCGGGCTCCAGGCGATCGCCACCGCCCGCCGCCTCGGCGCGGTGGTCACCGCCACCGACGTGCGGCCCGCCACTAAGGAACAGGTCGAGAGCCTGGGCGCCAAGTTCCTCGCCGTCGAGGACGAGGAGTTCAGGAACGCCCAGACCGCCGGCGGTTACGCCAAGGAAATGAGCCCGGAATACCAGGCCAAGCAGGCGGAGCTCGTCTCCAGCCACATCGCCAAGCAGGACATGGTGATCACCACGGCCCTGATCCCCGGCCGGCCGGCCCCCAAGCTGGTCAGCGCCGCCCAGGTCGCCTCCATGAAGCCGGGCTCGGTGATCGTCGACCTGGCGGTCGAACAGGGCGGCAACGTCGAGGGCGCCAGGCTGGGCGAGGTCGCGGTCACCGAGAACGGCGTGAAGATCCTCGGGGTCGCCAACCTGCCGGGCCGTGTCGCCACCGACGCCTCGGCGCTCTACGCCCGCAACCTCTTCGCCTTCGCCGGACTGTTCCTCGACAAGGAGGGGCAGTTCGCGCCCGACTACGAGGACGAGATCCTCAAGGCGGCCCTGGTCACCCAGGGCGGCGCGATCGTCCACTCGCAGCTCAAGGCCTGACCATGGAAGCCGTCGATCCCACAGTCTTCCGGCTGGCCATCTTCGTGCTGGCGATCTTCGTCGGCTACTATGTGGTCTGGAGCGTGACGCCGGCCCTGCACACGCCGCTGATGGCGGTGACCAACGCCATCTCCTCGGTGATCATCGTCGGCGCCCTGCTGGCCGCGGCGGCGCATGGCGCCGACGGCGAGCTGACCCGCAACGTGATGATCTCGAAGGGGGCCGGCGCCGTCGCGGCGGCCTTCGCGGCGGTCAACATCTTCGGCGGATTCCTGGTCACCCAGCGCATGCTGGCCATGTACAAGAAGAAGGACCGCTCCAAGTGAGCCGGGCCCTGACCGTTCGGCGCGGGGGGCGCTGATCCATGAACGCCAATCTCGCCGCCATCCTCTACATCGTCTCCGGGGTGCTGTTCATCTTGGCGCTGCGTGGCCTGTCCTCGCCGACCACCAGCCAGGCGGGCAACCGCAACGGCATGATCGGCATGGCCATCGCGGTCGGCACCACCCTCGCCACCCTGTGGAGCCAGGGCGTGCTGGACGTCCTGACGCTGGGCCTGATCGCCGGCGGCGTGGCCATCGGCGGCGTGGTCGGGGCGATCATCGCCCGGCGCGTGGCCATGACCTCGATGCCGCAGCTGGTCGCCGCCTTCCACAGCCTGGTCGGCATGGCCGCCTGCCTCGTCGCGGTGGCGGCGATCCACACGCCGCAGGCCTACGGCATCGCCGGAGCCGACGGCGCGATTCATCTCAGTTCGCTGATCGAGCTGTCGCTGGGCCTGGCCATCGGCGCGATCACCTTTACCGGCTCGGTGATCGCCTTCGCCAAGCTGAACGGCAACATGAGCGGCGCGCCGATCCTGCTGCCTGCCCGCCACCTGCTGAACATCGCCCTGGCCCTGGGCATCGTCGCCCTGGTGACCGTGCTGTCGGCCAGCGGCGGGTCGGCCCTCTGGGCCTTCTGGGCGATCTTCGCCCTGGCGCTGGTTATCGGCGTCACCCTGATCATCCCGATCGGCGGCGCGGACATGCCTGTCGTGGTGTCGATGCTGAACAGTTATTCCGGCTGGGCGGCGGCGGCGCTGGGCTTCACACTCGAGAACACCACCCTGATTATCACCGGCGCCCTGGTGGGCTCGTCCGGCGCGATCCTCAGCTACATCATGTGCAAGGGCATGAACCGCAGCTTCGTCTCGGTGATCCTGGGCGGTTTCGGGGCCGAGGAGAGCACGGCGGCGGGCGGCCGGGTGGAGACGCGGCCGGTCAAACAGGGCTCGGCCGACGACGCGGCCTTCATCATGAAGAACGCCTCCAAGGTGATCATCGTCCCGGGCTACGGCATGGCGGTGTCCCAGGCCCAGCATGCGCTGCGCGAGATGGCCGACAAGCTGAAGGAGGAGGGCGTCGACGTGAAGTACGCCATCCACCCGGTCGCCGGCCGGATGCCCGGGCACATGAACGTCCTCCTGGCCGAGGCCAACGTGCCCTACGACGAGGTGTTCGAACTGGAGGACATCAACGCCGAGTTCCCGACCGCGGACGTGGCCTTCGTCATCGGGGCCAACGACGTCACCAACCCCTCGGCCAAGACCGACCCGGCCTCGCCGATCTTCGGCATGCCGATCCTCGACGTGGAGAAGGCGCGCACGGTGCTGTTCGTGAAGCGCGGCATGTCGTCGGGCTATGCCGGCGTCGATAACGAGCTGTTCTTCCGCGACAACACCATGATGCTGTTCGGCGACGCCAAGAAGATGGTCGAGGGAATCCTGAAGGGCCTCTGAGGCCCTCAGAGCACGTCGGCGTAGTCGAACAGCGCCCGGACCAGGACGACGGGATCGTCCTGGATCGGCTGGACCATCTCGCCGCCGGCCAGCGGCTCGCGCATGTGGGCGAACAGAACATAGCCGTCGACCTGTCCGTCGCCGTCGAGATCGACATTCACCTGGCGGTCGGTGGTCAGCGAAGGCGGCGACGGCGGGCCGGTGAAGGCCGGGAAGGTGTCCGCGGGCTGGCCCGCGCCCGGTCCGGCCAGGCCGGCGGTCGGCGGGAAGGTCATCACCGCCTCGCCGCGCGCATTCACCAGTCGGTCGCCCTCGCCCTCGCTGAAATCGGTCAGGATCCCGAGCAGGTTCGAGGCGTCGCCCATGACGATGGGCGCCTGGATGACGAAGGTGTCCGCACCCTCGCCGCCGGTGGCGATCACCTGGGCGTTCAGCTCGATGCGGTCGTCACCGTCGCCGCCGTCGAGCAGATCGACTTCGCCCGCGCCTGCGCCGCCGCCCTGCAGGGTGTCGGCGCCCGCGCCGCCGCGGATATGGTCGGCGCCCGCGGTGCCGACGAGGTGGTCGTCGGCGTCGGTGCCGGTGATCTCCTTGCGCGCCGGGGCGGGGGCCGCCGCCAGGATCGGGGCCTCGGGCGCGGTCTCCTCGGGCGCGTCGGCGGCCTCGACCTCGGCGCTCTGCGGCTGCTCGTCGGGCGCCAGGGCGGCGACGGTCGGCGACGGGCTGGCCGTCGGCGCGGTCGAAAGGCCGGAGACGGTCGGCGCCGCGTTGGCGGACATCGAGCCGTTGGCCGTCAGGTCGCGGTCCTGGCGCACCCCCAGGTCGTCGCCCGCCGCCGGTTCGGGCGCAGGTTCGGCCTCGGGCAGCATCTGAAGGGCGTTGTCGCCGGCCTCCGCGGCCACGGCGAGATCCTGCGTCTCGTAGAAGAAGGCGGTGGCGACCACGAGGGCGATAAAGGTCTGGGCGTGGCGACCGCCGATGCTGAACGGCACCACGACATCGTCCTCCGCCTCGGCGGCGGCCAGACGGTCATTGAGGGCGGCGTGCAGGTCGGCGCCCTCTTCCAGGGCGTCCTCGACCGCATAGTGGACGACGAACCGGCCACCTATGCGGGCGACGTGGACCAGGACCTCCTCCTGGTCGTCCTTGACCACGCACCAGGGATCGCCGTCCTCGGTGGTGCCGAACACCACCTCGACGGGCGCGCCGCCGGCGGAGAACTGGTCGGCGAGATCCTCCAGGCGCGCGCGCTCGGCGGCGGTCCAGTCGCCACTGGCCCGCACCTTTGCAACGAAGGGAAGGATGTCACCCATCGGCGGCGCCGCGTCCTTGGATTCTAAGCCGTCGCGCGCCCCTGCGCGGCTTCACTGGCGAACAGGAGTCGATAAAGCTCCGGCTCATAGTAGCGCAAGAGGGTTTTGGCGAACTCGCCGGGGTCCAGCCCCAGCGCGACGGCCCAGGCGCCCTGGGTTTCGATCGGCAGACGTCCCAGGCCGCTCTCCACCTGGCTGACGAAGGTGTAGTAGCGAAGCCCCACCTGGTCGGCCAGTTCGGCCTGGGTCAGGCCGGCGGTCTCGCGCGCGGTCTTCAGCCATCGGCCGGCCTGCTGGCGAAGGATCTTGGTCTGCGCCGCTTTCGCGGGGTCCGCCGCCGGTCTTGGCAAGGCCTGCTCCTGGGTGTCATAGCGGCTGAAAGGGCTTGCTGGCCCGCCAGTCGACGCATACAGTTTTTACACAACAAGCAATTCAATAACTCGCAGTCCCTCGTCTCGTCCAGCGAAAGTGCGTAGAGCTCGCGCGAGGTCCGAAGGCTCCTTTCGCTCTCCCCCGGGGTTCCCATGATGAAGCGTCTGTTCGTATCCGCGGCCATCCTGCCGCTCCTTCACGCCGTCTCCGCCCACGCCGAGACGAAGATCTCGACGGCGACCACGGCGCCGGTGGCGACCGCCACCGCCGCCAACGGCCAGCCCGACGACCTGACGATCGAGATCGCCGGCTCGATCAAGCCGGCGGCGGCGGGCGCGGCGGTGACGCTGAACTCGAACAATGTGGTCAAGAACGTCGGGGCGATCGGCTTCACCAATCTGGACAACTCGACCGGCATCCTGGTCCGGGGCGGCTTCACCGGCGGGGTCAGCAACAGCGGCGCGATCAGCCTGACCGAAGACTATGTCCCCACCGACGCCGACAACGACGGCGACCTCGACGGGCTCTTCGCCACCGGGACCAACCGTATCGGCATTCACGTCACCGGACCCGGCGCCTTCAACGGCGACGTGCGGAACGAGGGCGGCGGCACGATCAGCATCGAAGGCAACGATTCCGCCGGCATCCGGGCCGACACCCGGGTCACCGGCCACGTCGCGGTCTCCGGCGCCATCGTGGCCATCGGCGACCGTTCGGTCGGCGTCGACGCCCGTGACGTGGGTGGCAATGTCGTCGTCACCGGCTCCGTCTCGGCGCAGGGCGAAGGCTCGACGGCGATCTCGCTGGGCGACGTCGGCGGCGGCGTCCAGATCCAGGGCTCGATCAACGCCACCGGCTACCGACTGACCTCGCGCCTCGACGACGCGACCCGCGCGAAGCTCGACGCCGACGACCTGAAGCAGGGCGGAGCCGCCGTGCGCATCGCCGGCAATGTCGGCCGCGGGGTGATCCTCGACACGCGCCCGGCCGACAACAGCCCGACCGACAACGACGAGGACGACGACGGGATCGACGACGCCCTCGAGGGCACGGCGGCGGTGACCTCCAACGGCTCGGCGCCGGCCGTCGATATCGGCGCCGCCCAGGCGACGACGGTGGGCCGGGTCGGGACCGGCGACAACGCCTACGGCCTGGTGATCAAGGGCTCGGCCTCCGCGCTCGGGGTCAACGACGGCGTGCCGGCGACGGCGATCCGCATCGGCCAGGCGGGGGGCGGGACCACCACCGTCGAGGGCGGCGTCCATGTCGTCGCCGGCGGCAAGGTGAGCGCCGTGGCGTTCGGCACGGACGTGGCCGGCGCGGGCGGACCGGCGACGGCGGTGCTGATCAACTCCAGCGGCGTGGTTCCGGTGCTGCGCAACGGCGGGACGATCGAGGCGGGCCTGGGCAACGGCCAGCACGACTCGCGGGCCATCGTCGACCTGTCGGGTACTCTGGCGCTGGTCGAGAACACCGGCGCGATCACCTCGGTGGTGACGCCGAAGAGCGGCCAGACCGCGGTGGCCGGGCGGGCGGTCGCCCTGGACCTGCGGGCCAATACCACCGGCGCCGTGGTGCGCCAGACCCTGGCCACCGCCACCAGCGCCCCGCTCATCCAGGGCGACGTCCTGCTCGGCTCGGGCGCGGACCGCATCGAACTGCTCGGCGGCCGCCTGGTCGGCGCCATGGACTTCGGGGCCGGCGCCGACAGCCTGCTGATCGACGGCGGCGCCAGCGCGACCGGCCGGCTGACCGACGCCGACGGCGCCCTGGCGCTGGATATCCGCGACGGCCGCCTGTCGATGACCAACACCGACATCGTGCGGGTCAGCTCGCTCAACCTCGGCGCCAAGGGCGTGCTCGCCGTCTCCGTCGACCCGACCGCCGGCACGGCCACGCGCCTGGACGTCAGCGGCGCGGCGGTGGTCGCCAGCGGCGCCCAGGTCGACCTGACGCTGAACGGCCTGCTGCGGGACAGCCGGTCCTACGAGATCGTCCGGGCGGGAACGCTGAGCGTCGGGGCCGCCGGCGCCAACCTGCTGGGCGCGCCCTACCTCTACCAGACGACGTTGCGCGCCGATCAGGCCGCCAACGCCCTCTATGTCGACCTGCGTCCGAAGACGGCGGCGGAGATCGGCCTGAACCGCTCGGGCTCGCAGGCCTATGGCGCGGTGTTCGACGCCCTCGATCGCGACGAGACCATCGAGACGGCCTTCCTGGGCGCGAAGACCCAGGAAAGCTTCCTCGACCTCTACGACCAGATGCTGCCGGACCACTCGGGCGCTGCGCTGATGTCGGCGCATGCGATCTCCAGCGCGATCTCCTCGGCGATCAGCCAGCCCGTCGCGCGCAACGAGATCGGCGGCACCGGCGTCTGGGCGCAGGAGATCATGTTCCACATCGAACGTGACCGTACCGACGCCCAGGGCTTCAAGTCGCGCGGCTTCGGCCTCGCCGCCGGCATGGAGATCGTCGGAGAGGCCAACGCCATCGGCGTCAACGGCAGCTTCGTGACCACGGAGTACAGGGACCGCGGCGCGGCCACCGGCGAGGAGGTGGCGATGAACTTCTTCGAAGGCGGGGTCTACTGGCGGCTTAACGTCGCCGGATTCAAGACCGACGCCCGGGTCGGCGGCGGCTATGTGAGCTTCGACAGCGACCGGCGCTTCTCGGCGCCTGGGGTCAGCCTGACCAACACGGCCGACTGGAACGGGTGGCTGGTCGACGCCCACGCGGGAGCGTCCTACGAGCTCCGCGCGGGCTGGGCCTACGCCCGGCCGGAGGTGTCGATCGACTATCTGCGCCTGAGCGAGAAGGGCTATGACGAAACCGGGGCCGGCGCGGGCTTCGACCTGTCGGTGGACGATCGCAAGGGCGACCTTTTGACCGGCGAGGCCCTGCTGGCCATCGGGGCGCGGTTCGGGACGGACTTCTTCTGGCAGCCGGAACTGAAGGTCGGCTGGCGGCAGAAGCTGGCCGGTGCGCCCGGCTCGACCACCGCCCGGTTCGCCAACGGCGCAGCCTTCACCCTCGACCCCGAGAATGTCTATTCGGGCGGAATGATCGGCCGGATCGGCGTCAAGGGCGGCACCCAGCAGGTGGTCTACGCGATCGACGCCGGCGGCGCCTTCGACGACGATTACCGCGAGTACGACCTGCGGGCGATCGTCAGGTTCCTGTTCTAGGTCACGCCCCGGTCGGCGTCCGACCGACGGCAAATGAGGGGCGTGCGACGACCGGCCGGCCTCCGGCCCGGGCCGCACGCCCATATTTTCGCCTTGAAGGACTCCCAGAAACCCGTGCCGGCAAAGCTCGCTCGACGGGTCAGCCGGCTCGACTTCGATCATCGACGCGGGGGCGCGAGGACGGGAGAGGTCTCTCTTGACGGAAGCGGACACCGCCCCGAGCGCGCGCGCGCGCCATTGGCTGATCGACGCGGCGCTCGGCGGCCTGGCGGCCCTGGGGGCCATCAGCATGGCCAAGGCCGCGCTGCCGGAGCCGACGCCGGTGGTGCTGGCGCCCGTGCTCGCCGCGCCATCCCCCCCGCCAGACCCCGAGCCTGTCGCGCTGATCGCCTTCGTCCATCCTGTGCCCGGCCATGAGGTGGTCAGCCCGTTCGGCCTGCGCCAGATGCCCTGGGAGGCGGGGGGGCGGCTGCACGCAGGCCTGGACATCGCCGCGCCCCAGGGCGTCCCGGTGACGGCCGCGGCCGACCGCG
>JAEYTM010000253.1 GCA_023434015.1 Pseudomonadota bacterium
GATCTACATCACCGGCCACTGGGCCCATGTCGGTCGTTTCGGCGTCGAGGGGGCGGAGACCTTCCCCAAGCCGTTCAATCCCGGCGACCTGGCCGACCGCGTGGCGGACGTCATCGGCGGGGCCGCGGGGCTCGGCTGAGACCGGCGCGGCCGGCATGAAAAAAAAGCGCCCCCGACGGTGACGTCGGGGGCGCTCTTCGTTCCGGGGTACGGCTTAGAAGGCGCCGACCAGGTTGCGGCCGAGGCCGCCGCCGAACAGGTTGGCGGCCGAACCCAGCGAGGCGCCGGCGTTGTCGCGATCGCGCAGGCTGCCGCCGAAGGTGTAGCGGACGCCGATGCGGAAGGTGTCGGACTTCAGATCGACCTTGTCGATCTCGCCGTGCTCATAGGCGCCGGTGAGGCTCCAGGGCGTGCCGGCAAACTGGTATTCGGCGCCGGCGCCGACGTTCCAGATGTCGAAGTCGCCGCCGTTGGCGTCGGCCTCGGTGAAGCCTGCGCCGGCGTGGAGCTTGACGTTGTCGCCGATGAAGTGGCGCACCTCGCCGCGCACGGCCCAGAAGTCCAGATCGCCGAGGTCGTCCGCCTGGCCGTAGCCGACCTGGCCATAGAGGTTGGTCGACGGAGCGACCGCGTACTGCGCCTCGGCGCCGACCGCCCAAAGGCTGACGTCGTCGCTGGCCGAGAAGCCGGCGAAGCCGCCGACGAGGCCGTCGCCGACCTTGGTGTTCAGGTGGCCGGTGGCGGACCACACCGTGGCGTCGTCGCCCTCGGCGTCGAGGTTGCTCACCGAGCCATCGACCATGGCGCCGAGCGAACCGGCGTCGAAGCGCACCGCGCCTTCCAGTTGAAACGCGTCGGCGTCAGTGTCGCCCAGCGGGCCGGCGTCGAGTTCGACGCGGCTGTAATCGGCGCCCACGTGACCAATGGTCTGGGCCTGTGCGGCGCCGGCGACCGCGAACAGCGCAACTGCCGCGGCCGACGCGATAAGTTGAGATTTCATACTATTGTCCTTGGGTACTAACGATGGACAGCAGCTATGTCTGCCACCGTCGGTCCTCAATGGTACCGTTACCTAAAATACAGTGGTGGGCGAAATGGTGTGGCCCTGCGGGCACACCGAATTCTATGCCCCTTGAAGAAACATCTCGCCGGACTATCGGGCGGGGCAGGAATCGATCGCTCAGGCGCCCCGCAAGGCCGCCGGCGCCAGGGTCTGATCGAACAGGGCGTGCAGCGCCTGGACGTGACCGTCGACCCCGCGGGCCGCCGGATCGGAGGTCATCACGACGGTGAGGCCCAGCGATGGAAGGACGTAGATCATCTGCCCGCCGTATCCCCAGGCGAAATAGACCGGCCGGCCGGCCGCCTCGCGGATCCACCAGCCCAGGCCGTAGGTGTAGCCGGTATAGGGGGAGCGGCCCCCGCGCGAGCGCCAGGAGTCCTCGACCCAAGCGGCCGGCAGCACACGTGTGGCGCCGTGCAGGCCGCCGTTGCGGTACATCTCGCCGAACCGCAGCAGGGCGCGGGGAGACATGGCCATCTCATTGCCGCCGAAGTAGACGCCCTGGGGATCGCGGGTCCAGGCGGGGATCTGCACGCCCAGCGGCTCGCCCAGCCACTCGCGCGCCAGAGCCAGGGTGCTGCGCCCTGCCGCGGCGGTGAGCACGGCCGACAGGATGTGCGACGTGCCGGTCGAATAGAGCATCCTCCCGCCGGGCTCGGCGACGAAAGGACGACTGAGCGCGAAGCCGACCCAGTCCCGGCTCGACACCCAGCGGCCGTAGTTGCGGCCCGACGTCGGCTCGAGGCCGGCGGCCATGGTGAGCAGATGCTCCACCGTGATCTGCTGGACGCGCGGATCGGCGCCGGCCGGCACGCGGCGGCCCAGGACCGGGGCGATCGGCTGGTCGAGCCGCAGCAGGCCCCGCTCGACCGCCACCCCGGCCAGGGCGGCCAGCACGGTCTTGGCGGCCGACTTGATGTTCACGGGCGCGTCGGTCCCGGGACCGCGGAAGGTCCGGGAGGCGAGGGTCTCGCCGTCCCGGGCGACGATCAGGGTGTGCAGCTGCGGCAGGCCCTCGGCCCGCGCGACCGCAGCCGCCAGCAGGCCGGCGTCGAGACCGGGCCGGCGCGGCACGTCGGCGTTTTCGGCGGCGGCCTCTGCGGCGGGCTGCGCCGCGCGGCTGCACCCGGCGACCGGCGTCACCGCCGCGGCGAGAAGCCCCGTCACCGCACGGCGTCGCGAGAAGGGCGGGTCTATGGCGCGATACGGCATGGCCACAGTCAACCGGGCGAATGCAGCGGGGTAAAGGCGCCTGCCGGGGGCGCGCCCCGCCAAGGCCGCAGCCGGCGCCAACCAAGGGCTTGCTTCGCTAGCCGAACCAGTTGCGCAGGCGCGCCAGGAACCGCCAACTCAAGGCGATGAGGCCGGCGATGACGATCAGCATCGCGACGGCGATCAGGACCGCGAGGGCCGGGTTGGTCAACGCCAGCCACAGGCCGCCCAAACTCAGCACATCCTCAGTCGCGCTGACCGCCACATTGCTGACCGGCTCCGGACTGGTGTTGACGACGGCGCGTGCGCCGGCCTTCGCGCCGTGGCTCAGCAGCGCGCCGCCGCCGCCGAGAAGAAATGCGGCGACCTGCCAGGCGGGATCCGACGCGTCGACCACGGCCAGCGCCAGCAGCGCGCCTCCCAGGGGGCGGATGGCGGTGTGCACGCCGTCCCACAGACTGTCGAGCCACATGATCTTGTCGGCGAACAATTCCGCGACCGCCCCCACCGACGCGACCGCTATCACCCAGGGGTTCGCGAGCACGTCGAGCGCCTGGACCTGTTGTGGCAGTTCGAGCAGTCCAAACCGCATCGCCATCCCTGCGGCGGCGATGGACGCATAGAGCCGCCATCCCGCCAGCAGACTGAGGCTGGCCGCCACGCCGATGAGTTGGACCGCCTGCACCGTGACGCGCGCGACGGGCTAGCGGCCGAGAAACTTTCCGACCATCCCCAGGATTTCGTCCATCGGGCCGTCACCGTCCTGATCCAGCATGCCCAGCATCCCGCTCAGGCCGCCCTGTCCCCCTGCGGAAGCGGATTTCGCGGCCAACGCTCCGACGCTGAGCGCGGCGAGCAACGGCAGCAGCGCCTTGAGCTTGTCGGCGCCTATGCCGGTTGCGTCGGCGGCGTTTGTGGCGACGGTCCGGCTGACGTCCTTCGAGCCGAAGATCTGGCCCAGGATCTCGTTCCCCATCGCGGGGGTGTCCGCGGTCGGCGCCGAGCCGGGGGACAGTCCGGTCCGATCCAGGACCGCGCCGAGTCCGGGATTGCCGGCCTGCCGCTTCAAGCCGCCGGCCAGCGCCGGAAGCAGGGCCGTTGCAGCCGCGCGCGTCTGCGCCGGAGAAAGCCCGACCCTGGCCCCGATCTGCTCGAACGCTGCTGCGCCGCCGGCCTGAGTGATGATGTCCAACAGAGCCATGACGCGCTCCCCGTGGCCGAACCTTGACGTGATGGGTCCCGATCATTCTACATGTAAGTCGAATTCGCAAAGCCATTTGCGGGTTATGGTCAAGCTGTCGACGTCGCGGTGACTCGGCCGCATCGGGTTATGGGGTATGCGGCGCCATCAAACGCGAAATGCATACACAACAAGATGTGGCGTTCATCTGTTCGGCGTGATCGAGACTATTGATTTACTCGGTATGGCCGGAATGTTGCGGCCTGCGACCACGATATCGCGTTGCGAAGGGTGGCCGGCCTCGCGGCGCGACCAGTCAGGGTGGGGGCATTTTCCATTGAGGAGATTGCAGCATGGCGGTTCTGAAAGTCATTGAGGTGTTGGCGGAGTCGCCGACCAGTTGGGAGGACGCGGCTAAGGCTGCCGTCGAGGAGGCCAGCAAGTCTGTGCGTGGCATCCGCTCGATCTATGTCGAGAACTTCCAGGCGACGGTCAGCGACGGCGCGATCGACAAGTTCCGGATCAACGCGAAGATCACCTTTGCCGTGGAGTGACGCCACGGCGCGCCGCGAAGCGGGCCCGCCGGTCTGACGCGGGGACGTGGAGTTGGCGGCGTCGCCCGGGCGCCCCGGGCGACGTGCCGCCGGCGGCTAGCTGCGCGCTTCGGCTGTCGCGTGGAGATGCGTGGAAACCGTGGGTTCGCCGACTCCCCGCCTTCGCGTGAGCCGATCGCCACCAATTTTATTAAATAATGGTGGGTGCAGTAGGATTCGAACCTACGACCCGCTGATTAAGAGTCAGCTGCTCTACCAACTGAGCTATGCACCCGTCGCGGCCCTGGCTTAGCCCGGTGGCGAGGGCGCGGAAAATACGCGAAAACGCGGGCTTGGCAAGGCAAGTTGGAGCAAGGTCTGCAGTGACGGCGAACGAGCCCGGAAACGTGGTTGATTTCAAATACCTGGAGGACTTCGCCGCGGGCGACATGCGGGTCGTGACCGAGGTTCTGACGATGTTTCGCGAACAGGCGCAGGCCTGGTTCGACGCCCTGGCCGAGTCGACGGCGGGGTGGGCGGAGACCATGCATTCCATCAAGGGCTCGTCGCGCGGCGTCGGCGCCTTCGCCCTGGGGGAGGCGGCCGATCAGGCCGAGCGGCTGGGGCCGTCGCTGGTCGGACTGATGCGGGCCGAGCTGACGGCCGCGATCGCCGAGATCGACGGCTACCTCACCCGCGTCGGCGGCGGTTAGGCGTCCCCGCGCATCCGGTCCCAGACGCCGAACTCGTAGGCGATGCAACGGTCGACCAGGGTCCGCCAGACCGGCTCGGCGATGGCCTCGGACAGGCCGGCCTCGCGGGCGGCCGCCGTGACCTTCTCGATCACGTCCTCGACCCGTGCGTTGTCACGCACGGCGGCGCGGTCCTGCTTGATGCGCGCGGCGGCGTCCATGTAGCGCTGGCGCTCGGCCAGCAGGGCCACCAGGGCGCGGTCCAGGGCGTCGACGCCCTGGCGGACCTCGCTCATGGTCGTGCAGTCGGCGGGCGAGGGCCGTTCGTCGGTCTGAAGGATCATCGGAACTCGTCTTGCGTGCGTCTTAGATGCCGGCGCCGTTGTCGATGGCCCGCAACGCGGCTTCGTGCGTCAGGGCCTCGGCCTCGATCCAGCTGATGAAGGCCTTCACCTGCGGGAGCCGGCCCTTGGCCTTGGGATGCACGAGGTAATAGGCGAAATCCACCGCCGTGGCGATCTGCAAAGGCGCGACCAGCCGGCCGGCGTCTAGGTCCGCCTGGGCGATGGTCCGCTTGGCCAGCGCCACGCCGCGGCCGTTCACCGCCGCCTCGATGACCAGGCTCGACTGGTTGAAGCGCGGGCCGCGCATCCCTTCGGCGCCGCGCACGCCGCGGGCGGCCAGCCACATGGCCCAGTCGGGGCAGCTGTCGTCCGGCTCGGGCGAGCCGTCGTGCAGCAGGATGTGGTTCTTCAGGTCCTCGGGCGTGTTCAGCGGCGTCTCGGCCAGCAGCTGGGGGCTGATCACCGGGATCACCGTCTCGCTGATCAGCCGCTTGACCTCCAGCCCGGGATAGCGGCCCGCGCCGTAGCGGATGGCCACGTCGACCTCGCCGGCGGTGAGGTCCATGAGGTCCATGCCGGCGGACAGCCAGACGTCGACCTGCGGATGGGCCAGTTCGAAGTCGCCGAGCCGCGGCACCAGCCATTTGGCCGCGAAGGAGGGTGGGGCGGTGAGCGTCAGGCGCCGGCCGTCGACGGCGGCGGTCAGCAGGGAGGCGGCCTCGGCCAGGCGGTCGAAGGCTTCGCGCAGGGCGGGCAGGGCGGTCTGGGCCGCGTCGGTCAGCAGCAGGCCCTTGGGGGTGCGCTTGAACAGCGCCGCCCCCACATAGTCCTCCAGGTTCTGGATCTGCTGGCTGACCGCGCCCGGCGTCACCGACAGCTCGTCCGCCGCCCGGCTGAAGTTCAGGTGGCGGGCCGCAGCCTCGAAGGCGCGGAGCGCGTTCAGCGGCGGCAGCCGGCGTCGCTCGTGCGGTCGTTCCATGAGTTTTACTGACAACCCCGGCAGAAGTCCTTGGCTTGCGAATTGGCCCGTGCGGCACCTATTTGCAAGCGTCCACCGATGTATCGGCCCTTTTCGTCGGAGGATATCCGGCGGGACGGGCGACAGCCCGTCCCGTCCTGATTCCAAGTATCTGGTGTATAGAGAAGCTTAATCCGATGGCGCATCGCCCCGACAGTCCGAAGCGAAGAGACCGGCTGGTGGTGCTGGGCGGCGGCGCGCGGGACGGCGCTACGCCCGGCGCGGTGTGGCTGGTCGGCGCGGGCCCCGGTGATCCGGAGCTGCTGACGATCAAGGCGCTGAAGGCCCTGCAGGCCGCCGAGGTGGTCGTCCACGACGGCCTGGTGTCGGACGAAATCCTCGACCTGGCGCCCCAAGGTGCGCGCCGGATCTCGGTCGCAAAGCGCAAGTCGCGCCATTCCTACGGCCAGGACGAGATCAACCGCATGCTGGTCGCCTTCGCCCGCGACGGCCTCAA
>JAEYTM010000303.1 GCA_023434015.1 Pseudomonadota bacterium
GCGGTGGGCGTCCCGGCGGCAAGCCCCGCGGCTAGACCATGCGCATCGTTTCCGGAGAGTTCCGAGGCAAGGCGTTGGTCGCCCCCGCGGGAGAGGCCACGCGTCCGACCTCGGATCGCGCGCGGCAGGCGATCTTCAACATCCTGGAGCACGCCGGCTGGTCCAATGGCGTGCGCGACGCCCGGGTGATCGACCTGTTCGCGGGCTCCGGCGCCCTGGGCTTTGAGGCCCTGTCGCGCGGCGCGAGCTTCTGCCTGTTTGTCGAGACCGATACGGCGGCCCGCGGCGCCATCCGCGAGAACGTCGACGCCCTGGGCCTTTTCGGACGCACCCGGGTCCACCGCCGCAGCGCCATCGACCTCGGCGTCCGGCCGGGGGCGGACGGCCCGGCCTTCGATCTCGCCTTCCTCGACCCGCCCTATGGCAAGGGGTTGGGCGAACAGACGCTGGCGAGGCTGGCTGAGGGCGGCTGGCTGGCGCCCGGCGCGATCCTGGTGTTCGAACGCGGCGTGTCCGAGCCGACCCTCGCGGTGGCCGGCTACGAGGTGCTGGACGAGCGGGACTATGGGGCCGCCAAGGTCTGGTTCCTGCGGCTGGCGGCCGCCTGACGCCGCCCGTCACGAACGCTTCGCAAAAGGTTCACCGGTCGATCGCGCCGGCCTAACCGGTCGTTAGCCTCGCCACGGCTTTCTTCGCGCCCAGAAATTTGGGGCCGCGTATGACGCTTCTGCTGGACATTGCGCCGTATATCCCGCCGGCCTCGCCACAGGCGACGGGCGGCGAGATCTACCAGCGTTTCGAGACCGAGCCGGACACCCTGGCCATCGCGGTGGTCGATCTTGAGGGCCGGCCGCTGGGCCTGATCGAACGCAACGCCTTTCTCGTCCAGATGGCGGCCCAGTACGGCTATGCGTTGTGGGCGAGGCGGCCGGTCTCGCACCTGATGAAGACCGACCCGGTGATCGCCGACGGCGACGTCACCGCGGCCGAGTTCTGCGGCCAGATCCTGGAGGACCGGCCGTCCGAGCTGCTGCACGGCTTCATCGTCACCTGCGGCGGTCGGTACGCGGGGGTCGGCACGGCGCTCGCGCTGCTGCAGGCCACCGGCTCGGCGGCCTCGGCCCACGCCCAGGAGATGAGCCGCCTGGCTCAGGAGACCCAGGAGGCCCTGGCCGCCAAGGGCCGGTTCCTGGCGGTGATGAGCCATGAGATCCGCACGCCGCTGAACGGGGTGCTGGCGGTGGCCGAAATCCTGCGGCGGAAGGCAGGAAACCCGACGTTGACGCCGCTCATCGACACCATCATCGAGTCCGGCGGGGTGCTGTTGCGGCTGCTCAATGACGCCCTGGACCTCAGTCGCGCGGAGGCCTCGGGCCTGGTGCTGGACGAGGCGCCGAGGGCGCTGTCGGGCCTGCTGGACGACGCGGCAGGGCTGTGGTCGGCTATGGCCGAGCTGAAGGGCCTGGCCCTGGAGATCGACTATGAGGGCCCGCGCGACCTGTGGGCGCTGGCCGACGCCGGCCGGCTGCGCCAGGTACTGAACAATCTCGTCGGCAATGCGGTGAAGTTCACGCCACGGGGCCGGGTGAGCGTGCGGGTGAGCTGCGCGGTCGAGGGACCCTATATCCGACTGCGCGGCGAGGTCAGCGACACTGGTCCCGGCGTTCCGGCCGAACGGCTGGCCGACATCTTCGAGCCGTTCCACCAGACCGACGACGGCGTGCGCCAGGGCGGCGCGGGCCTGGGCCTGGCCGTCTGCCGGCAGATCGTCGAGCGCATGAACGGAACCATTGCGGCCGAGAACGCGCCGGGCGGGGGCGCGCGGTTCCGTTTCGAGGCGCCGCTGCACGGCCTGCCGGCGCCGGAAGCTGCCGCCGCGCAGGCGCCGCTTGAGGAGTCCGCCACCCGCGCCTTGCATGTGCTGATCGCCGACGACAACGAGACGAACCGCATGGTGGCCAGCACGCTGTGCGAGATGTTCGGCTGCACCAGCGAATGCGTGGACGACGGCGCCCAGGCGGTGACGGCGGCGGCCAGCGGCCGCTTTGACCTGATCCTGATGGATGTGAAGATGCCGGTAATGGATGGGGTCGAGGCCACGCGCCGTATTCGCGCCCGGGCCGATGCGGTCTCGCAGACCCCCATCCTGGCGCTCACCGCCAACGCCGACCCCAGCGACGCGGCCTTCTATCGCCGCTGCGGCATGAACGGGGTGGTGGAGAAGCCGGTGAAGCCCGAACGGCTGCTGGCGGCGATGAACGCAGTGCTGACGCTGGCGGAAGCGGCCTAGAATTCGATCTTCACGCTTGGCGCGGATCGCTGGTGCGGGCCGTGGTTCACGGCCTCGATGTTGTTGCCGTCGGGATCGAAGGCGAAGGCGGCGTAGTAGCCCGGGTGATAGTCCCGCTCGCCCGGCGCGCCGTTGTCCCGCCCGCCGGCGGCCAGAACCGCGGCATGGAAGCGGTCGACGCTTTCCCGGTCCCTGGCCTGGAAGGCGAGGTGGACATGGCTGTGGCTGCCGGGGTCGCCGACATCGACCCAGAACTCGTCGCAGAAGAAGTAGTCGTCGGCTTCGATCATCGGGAGCCCGAGGGCGTCCAGGGCGGCCTTGTAGAAGCGTTTGGACGCCGCGAGATCCTTCACCCGCAGGTGGACGTGGTCGAACAGACGGCCGCGGTGCAACTCCATGGCGCCCTCCGTCGGCGGGCTTCTCAGCGCCGCCCGAACAGCCGCTCGATGTCGGCCAGTTTCAGTTCAACATAGGTCGGCCGGCCATGGTTGCACTGGCCGGAATGGGGCGTGGCCTCCATCTGGCGCAGCAGGGCGTTCATCTCGGGCGCCGACAGCCGGCGGCCCGCCCGGACCGAACCGTGGCAGGCCATGGTCGAGCAGACCTCTTCCAGCCTTTCCTTGAGCGCCAGGGTCTGGCCGGTCTCGGCCAGGTCGTCGGCGATGTCGCGGACCAGGCCTGCGGCGTCGGTCTCTCCCAGCAGGGCGGGAGTTTCGCGCACCAGCACCGCGCCCGGACCGAACGGCTCCAGCACCAGGCCCAGGGCCGCCAGCTCCTCGGCGCGGGCGCAGACCCGCTCGGCCTCGGCCGGGTCGAGCTCGACGACCTCGGGCAGCAGCAGGGCCTGGCGGGCGACCCCGCCGTGGGCCATCTCGCCTTTCATCCGCTCGTAGACCAGCCGTTCGTGCGCGGCGTGCTGATCGACGATGACCACGCCGTCGCGGGTCTGGGCGACGATATAGGTCTCATGCACCTGGGCCCGCGCGGCGCCGAGCGGATAGTCGACGGGATCGAACACCGGCGCCGCTGAACCCGCTTCCGCCATTCCTGGCTGCGCATCCCAGCGCGATTCCCCCAGCGGCTCCGTGCGGGCGGAAATCTCCGCCAGGCCAGGGATCGACTGAACCGCCGCGGCCAGCCCGCCGCCGGGGCTCCAGCCGCCCGCCTGCCAGGCCGAGAAGCCGGCCGCCGAAGGCTGGGGCGGCGGCATGCCCGGCCGGAAGCCGCCCAGCGCCGCGCTGGCCACGGTGGTCGAGGCGCGGTGGCCGGCGCTGGCCAAGGCGTGCCGCAGGCCGCCGACGATCAGGCCTCGGACCAGGCCGGGATCGCGGAAGCGGACCTCGGCCTTCGCCGGATGGACGTTGACGTCCACATAGCTGGTGTCGAGCTCGACATAGAGCGCCGCCAGCGGATGCCGGTCGCGGGCCAGAAAATCGGCGTAGGCGGCGCGCAGGGCGCCCTGCAGCAGGCGGTCACGCACCGGCCGGCCATTGACGAACAGATACTGGTGGGCCGCATTGCCACGGTTGTAGGTCGGCAGGCCGGCGAAGCCCGACAGGCGAACGCCCTCCCGCTCGTGGTCCAGGGCCAGGGCGTTGTCGGAAAATTCCCGCCCCATGATCGCCGAAAGGCGGGCGAGACGGCCGTCCGGCCCGGCCGCCTCGGCAGGCAGGCGCAGGGTGCGGCGGCCGTCGAGGTCGAGGGTGAAAGCCACCGCCTCATGGGCCATGGCCTGGCGCTTGATCTCCTCGGCGATGGCCATGGCCTCGGCGCGTTCGGATTTCATGAACTTGAGGCGCGCGGGCGTGGCGTAGAACAGGTCGCGCACCTCCACCCGGGCGCCGTGCGGGCCGGGGAAGGGGGCGGGCGACACGCCGCCCAGGGCTCCGCCTTCGACGTAGATGGCGTGGGCGTCGGTCGCGCCGCGCGCGCGGCTGGTGATCGACAGGCGCGCCACCGAGCCAATCGACGGCAGGGCCTCGCCGCGGAAACCCAGCGTAGAGATGTGCAGCAGGTCGTAGTCGCCGGCGTCGTCGGGAGCGAGCTTGGAGGTCGCGTGCCGCTCCACCGCCAGGGGAAGTTCGGCGGCCGACAGGCCCGAGCCGTCGTCCGCGACGAGGATGCGGGTCAGACCGCCGCCGTCGGCCTGGACCTCGACGCGCGCGGCTCCAGCGTCGAGGGCGTTCTCGACCAGTTCCTTTACCGCGCTGGCGGGCCGTTCCACCACCTCGCCGGCGGCGATGCGGTTGACGGTCTCGGGCGGCAGGCGGCGGATAGGCATGGCGGAGCTTTCTAAGGCCGGTCAATATAGGGCGATTCCGGGCGGGCGGAGCGCATCCACAGGAGCGGCCCATGCGCGCGATGAATCTGGGGGTCCTGGGCGCGGCGATCGGCGCCGCGGCGGCGCTGGCGGCGTCCGGCGCGGCCGCGCAGGTTCCCTTGACGCCGGTCCCGTCTCACCCGGCCGATCCTGACGCCACCCTGGTCGAGGAACTGGTGGTCACCGCGCGGGACCGCGGGCCGGCCTGGTGGAAGGTCTCCGACGCCGACACCACCGTCTATGTGCTCGGTGCACCGTCCCTGGCGCCCAAGCGCATGCAATGGGACCGCGCGGTGTTCGAGCGTCATCTGCAGGGGGCCAGCGTGGTGATCCTGCCGTTCCAGAACGTGCGGGTGAAGATCACCGGGGCGGTGGGCGCGGCCTTCAACCTGCTGCGGCTGAAGTCG
>JAEYTM010000325.1 GCA_023434015.1 Pseudomonadota bacterium
TGTTGACCAGGAACATCAGGGCGGTCAGCGGCAGCAGGCGGCGCATCACCTTGCCCATGGTGCGCCGTTCGAGGCTGTCGGCCGCCGGCGCCCGGGGCGTCGCGATCTGCTCTTGCATCGTTCCCCCCGGATCGCGGCGTCTAGCGGCCGCCTTCGTATGTCAGCGCGATCGATGTGCCGTCGGCCATCGGGTGATCCTTGGCCCAGTCGTGGTAGCGGGCCGCCACCCCCTCGATCATCGGCAGGTCGAGGCCGTGGGCGCCGATGAAGGCGCTGAGGGTGAGCAGGTCCTTGTCAAGCTGGCGCGCATAGCCCTTGGGCGGCTCGTAATCGCGCGTCGCCATCTGCGGGAACAGACGCTGCAGGGCCTGGCTGTCGGCCAGGCCGCCAGCCAGGGCGGCGGGGAACTGGGCCGGGTCGAGGCCGGCTCCCTTCACCAGCGCCAGCGTCTCGGCCATCAGCACGTAGGAAGCGCCGACGATGGCCTGGTTGACGATCTTCGCGGTCTGGCCCGCGCCCAGGCCACCCAGGTGGGTGAGGTTGGCGGCGAGGTCATCCAGCACGGGGCGCGCGCGGGCGACCGCCTCCGCCTCGCCGCCGACCAGCATGGCGAGGGCGCCCTTTTCGGCCAGCGACGGACCGCCCGACATTGGCGCGTCGACCCAGTCCATTCCGGCGGCTTCCTTGAGTCGGAACGCCAGCTCGCGGGTGCGGTCCGGCATGATGGTCGAGGTGTCGATCAGCAGGTCGGCGCCGCCCGCCGCCGCGGCCAGGCCGTTCGGTCCGAAGCAGCACTCCTCCACCGCATAGCCGTCGAGCACGCAGAACAGCACGATGTCGGAGGCGGCGCGCACGGCCGCCGGGCTGTCGGCCACCACCGCGCCGGGCACCTCGGCATAGCGTTCGGGCTCGCGGTTCCAGACGGTGACGCTCCAGCCCTGGCTCAACAGGCGCCGCGTCATAGGCGCGCCCATCAGGCCGAGCCCGACGAATCCCAGCCGCTTGCGTTCAGTCATCGGGAAGCTCCACCCTCGATCCGGTAGAGGCGCCGCGCATTGCCGGCGAACAGCTTGGCCTGGACCGCCCGCCCCCGCGGAGCGGTCGCCTCGGCGAAGCCTGAAAAGATCGTCCGGAAGTCGCCAACCAGGCCGTCGACGGGGAAGTTGCTGGCGAACATGCAGCGATCCTCGCCAAAGATATCCAGGGTGTCGAGGATGAGATTCCGGTTCCGCGCGAGGTCCCACCGCCGGCCGCGCTCGCCCAGGCCGGAGATCTTGACCGCCACGTTCGGTGCTGAGGCGAAGGCGGTCATGGCCCGTCGCCAGCCGGCCAATCCTTCCGGGCTGCGGTCGGAGGGCAGGCCCGTATGATTGAGGACGATCAGGGTTTCGGGGAAATCGGCGTTCAGGGCCGTAGCCTCAGCGAGGTGCCACCAGGGCGTCTGAAGATCGAACGACAGGCCGTGGCGGGCCAGCAGGGCGTAGCCGCGACGCCAGGCCGGATCGCCCATGGAGCCCCGCGCGCCGGGTTCGACCTGGTCTGGCCTGGCGGCCGCGGCGGGCTTGTGGCGAACACCGCGAACCAGCGGGAAGGCCGCCTGCTGCGCCAGGATGTCGGGGGCGTCGTCATGATGCAGCGCGGCGTGGCAGACGACCGCGCTCGGCAGGCCTTCGGTCACGGCCAGATCATGCACCCAGCGGGACTCGCCCACCGGATCGGCACGGTCCCACTCGGTCTCCACGAACACCGTGCCGACGATCTGGAAGCCGGCTGCATCGCCCCGATAGTCGTGCGGCAGGTAGTTGCGCTTCAGGGCGCCGTAGTCGCCGTAGCGGAAGGGAATCTGCGGCTCGTCGCGCAACCACGGCAGGTAGTTCCGCTCCAGGTCCCAGAAGTGCTGATGGGCGTCGATAATCGGCAGGTCGAGCAGAGGACGGTCTCCATTCGGGGCGGCGATGCGGCGCGCGGCGCGAGCGGCACTCGGACCATCTTTTCAACCGCCTCGCAACTTCCTGAAAAGGCCGATCTTCCCGCGCAGGGGTTTGTGTGCGAAGCCCGGCAGGCGGGCCTTTCGACGCCCGGAGCGGGTCGCCAGATGAAGCAGTTCCTGATCACCGCGGCGGGCGTGTTCGCCGGCCTGATCATCTTCCTCGTCGGGGTGCCCATCGTGCTGGTCGCCATGGCGGCGAACGCCACGGCGCCTTCGCCTGTGCCGGCCCGCGCCGTGCTGGAGCTCGACCTGCGCCAGCCGATCACCGATCAGGCGCCGCAGAACCCGTTCGCCGGGTTTGGCCGGCGTTCGACCTCGGTGATGGGAATCATCGAGAACCTGCGCCACGCCCAGGCCGACGACAGGGTTAAGGGTCTGCTGGTGCGTTTGCCGGAAGGCGGCATGGAGCCGGCGGCGGCGGACGAACTGCGCCTCGCCATCCGCCACTTCCGAATCTCCGGCAAGCCGGTGATCGCCCACAGCCAGGGTCTCTATCCGTCGGGAGTCGTCACCGCGACCTATCTGGTCGGCGCCGCCGCCGACGAGCTGTGGATGCAGCCGGGCGCGTCCTTCCAGGTGACCGGCCTGGCCAGCGAGGATGTGTTCCTCAAGCGCCTGTTCGACCGCCACGGGGTGCAGCCGAACTTCGAGCACCGGCTGGAGTACAAGAACGCCGTCAACGGCCTGCTGTACGATGACTACACGGCGGCCCATCGCGAGGCGACCCTGGGCTGGATGACCTCGGTCTACGAGAGCGGGCTGTCGACCGTCGCCGCCGACCGCAAGGTCGAGGCCTCGCACCTGCGCCGCGCGATAGAGACAGGGCCCTACCTGGCCGAAGAGGCGGTGAAGCTGCGCCTGATCGACAAGCTAGGGCAGGTCCGGCAAGCGCAGCAGGATCTCCTCCGCCGTGCGGGCGACGGGGCCGAAATGGTGGAATTCGACGACTATGCCCGCCCCCGCCGCAACCGGGCGCGCGCAGGAGGCCCGACCATCGCGGTGATCGAGGCCGAGGGACCGATCATCACCGGTCGCGACGGCGGAGCCAATCCGTTCGTCGGCGGCGGCTCGGTCTATTCCGACGATATCGCCGACGCCTTCTACCGCGCGATCAAGGCCAAGGATGTGAAGGCGATCGTCTTCCGCGTGAACTCGCCGGGCGGGTCCGACACAGCTTCCGAGCAGATCGGCGCGGCGGTGCGGGACGCCAAGGCTGCGGGCAAGCCCGTCGTCGTCTCCATGGGGACCTATGCGGCGTCCGGCGGCTACTGGATCTCCGCGGACGCCTCCGCGATCGTGGCCGAGCCCTCCACCCTTACCGGCTCCATCGGCGTGTTCGGCGGCAAGTTCGCCCTGGGTCAGGCGCTGGCGCGGTTTGGCGTCGACCTTCGCCAGCTCAATGTCGGCAGCTCCTACGCCGGCGCATTCGGCGTTGGCCGCGAGTTCACGCAGCAGGAGCGGGCTGCGTTCAGCCGCTGGATGGACCAGATCTATGCGCGCTTCGCGGCGCGGGTGGCGGAAGGCCGCAAGCTGCCGGAGGAGCGCGTGCTGGAGATCGCCCGGGGACGCGTCTGGACCGGAGCCCAGGCCCGCGAACTGGGCCTCGTCGATGAACTCGGGGGATTCTACCAGGCTGTTGACCGCGCCAAGGCCCTAGCCAAGCTGGAGGGGGAGCCGCGGTTGCGCCGCATGACCCCGGCCGCCTCCACCATGGAGGCGCTGGAGAAAATCCTCGGCGTCCAGGCCAGTTCGGTACGCACTCTCGCCGCCGCGGCCTGGGTGGTCAGCGATCCCCAGGCTCAGGGCCTGCTCGAGGAGCTGTCGCAGGCCAGGCTGCGGGACCGCGGGGCCATGGTGCTGGCGCCGACGCCCCTGCCCTAGCTGCGGCGTCCGGGCTTCTTCGGATAGAAGGTGACCTGCCGGCGGCCGAAATCGAGCTGGATAGCCTCGAACTGGCTCATCACGTCGATGCCCAGCAACAGGCTGGGCGTGTCGGCCAGATCCCAGATGTCGAAGACGTGCAGATCGGTGAACAGCGCCTGAAGGCCCGTGATGCTGAGCCCGCCGATCCGCAACAATGGCAGCACCGCCACCTCGCCCTGGGCGGTCTGACCCGTCGCGCTGAGCAGGGGCGTCAGGTAGCGGACCAGCTTCGGATCGGGATTGGCGCCGCGCACCGCCCGGCTGAGCGGCATGTTGCCGACCGTGCTCTGGGCCCCTGAATCAAGGAAGGCCGTGACCCTTTTTCCCGCGACGTCAGCCCCGACGATGATCAACTGGCCGAACCGGTAGCGCGCGGGAACGACGATCCCGGTCCCCAGATCACGGCCCGGGCCGCCCGTGGCGTCGGCGCGCATGTCGAACGCGGTGCGGCCGCCCGCGTTGGACGGCCAGATGCGCAACTGAGCACGGCCGAAGTCCATCACCACGCGGCGATCGCGAAGCACGTCGACGCCCAGAAGGCCGTCCGTTCCCAGGCGGGCGCGCGACAGGGTCGGCGCGCGCATGCGCCGGGTGGCGACGGCGTCGACCTCCAGCAGATCGACCGTCACCGTGTCGGCCGGCTCGACACCGGTGATGCCATGGACATTGGCGGGGCCGGCGGACGGCAGGCCCAGCTCGGCCGCAAGCTCCGTGGACAGGACCGTCCGGTTGGCGCCGGTGTCGACGACGAAGGTGAAGGGCCCGCGACCGTTCACACGGACGGGCGCGGTCATCCGGCCAGTGAGGTCCACGCCCGCCCTCAACTGGACCTCCGGACGTTCGCCTCCGCCAGTGGGCGCGGGAATGTCGGCGAGGTTGACCAGGATCGAGGGAGAAGAGCCCAGGGCGGAGCAACCGGCCGCCAGGGCCGCCGCGCCGCCTGAGAATGTTCGCCGGTTCAGGACGCCGTGCATCGCCTACCCTTCCCGGGGAAGGATGCGCAGGCTTCATCGCCTCGCCAAGCGGGAAAGCGGACAAGGAAAAGGGCGGCGGATTGCTCCGCCGCCCGTCGCCGTCCTTGCGGATGACGTTCCTTTAGAAGCTGGCCGTGAAGCCCACGAACAGCGACCGGCCCAGCAGATCGTAGGTCGGGTAGGTGTTCGGCAGGCCCGTGCCGGCGATCAGCGAGTTCACCAGCGGCGGGTCCTGATCGAGCACGTTGTTCACGCCGGCCCGCATCGCGAACTTGTCGTTCACGTTCCACAGCGCGGACAGGTCGATGTAGGTCCGCGAGGGGAGCAGGTGGTTGAACGCGTTGTTCGCGCCCTGGCCGATGGTGGGCTCGTTGGTGTCCATCTCCAGCTTGGCTTCGCCGATGTAGCGCCACGCCGCCGAGAGGATCACGTCCTGCGGCGCCGTCCAGTTGACGCGCAGGGTGTGACGCCAGCGGGGGTTGATCGTCTGGCACTGCGGGCCGAAGAGGCCGGCGCAGTCATAACGCTCTTCACCCGGCAGCGGGATGGAGCTGGCTTCGATCAGATAGGCGCCGTTGAAGTTGAACGACACACGGCCGATGCGGTCCAGGTTCCAGTTCTCGAGCGGCAGGTTGTAGTTGGCCTGCACGTCGATGCCGGAGGTCGTGCCGGCGCCGACGTTGACGCCGGTGCCGACGATGTAGCCGCCGGTGGTCTGGCTCGTGCCGAAGATCGTGCCGTTGGAAGCGCGGACGATCTGGCTGCAGAAGGTCTCGTCACCGGTCTCCAGGCACTTGTCCAGGATGATGCCGAGCGGGATCGAGCCGATCGTGCCCTTCAGCTTGATGTTGTAGTAGTCGACGCTGGCGGTCAGGCCCGGGACGAACGAGGGCGTGAAGCTGACGCCGACCGAGAAGGTCTTCGCGCGTTCGGCCTCAAGGTTCGGGTTACCGCCGGTGAGCACCGCGCACTGGCCCGAGGGGCACTGCGGGATGACGCCGTACTGGGCGGCGGTCACGCCGGTGTTGGCGCACTGGGCCGGGGTCGCCGGGCTGGTGGCGTTCGCGGCGCAGGGGTCCTCCGACACCTGGCTGGTGTTGGTCACCGACTGCGGCGTGTAGAGCTCCAGGATGTTCGGAGCGCGCAGGGCGCTCTGATACGAGCCCCGGAACCGGAAGTCGGTCGTCGGGGCCCACTGCAGGCCGACCTTGTAGGTGTCGGCCGTGATGCCCGTCGAGTAGTCCGAGTAGCGGTAGCCGAGTTCCAGCTGGACCTCTTCGGCCCAGGGCATGCCCTGCGCCAGCGGCACGCGGGCTTCGGCGAAGCCTTCCGAGACGCGGATGCTGTTGTCGATCGGCGTGGACGCGCCGCCGGCGCCGGAGAGGTCGCCGGACAGCTGGGCCACGTCGGGCGAGTACTGCAGGTTCTCGCGGCGGTTCTGGAAGCCGAAGGCGACGCCGACGCCGTCCTGGGCCCACGGCGACTTGATGCCGTAGTCGCCGAGGTCGCCGGTGATGCTGGCTTCAACCACCCGCTGGCTGGTCGAGCCGCGCGAGGTGCCGGTCACGTCCAGATAGTCGAGGGCCGCCTGGGTGACGCCGCCATCCGAGAAGATGTTGTACGGCACGCAGCCCTCGGCGCCGGAGACGCAGACCGGACCGTTGGGGCCCTGGACCACTTGCAGCGCGTTCTGGATCTTGGAGATCGCCAGGTAGTTCTGCGACGCCTGATACAGGTTCGTGTAGTAGTACGAGCCGTAGACGTCGTAGTTCCAGGAACCCGCGATGTTGCCGCGCGTGCCGGTGACCAGACGGTAGTTCTGGTGCTCGTAGAAGCTGTTGCGACCACCGCCTTCGATGTTCCGGCGACCGATGTAGAGGTCGACGTTGCCGTCTTCGTCCAGCGGGTCGAGCGCCGCAGCGGCGACCTGGGCCGGCGTACACATCACGCTGACCTGCTGGGCGCTCAGGAACGGGTTGTTACAGTTGACCAGGAAGCCGCCCGTCGGGCTGGCGCCGCTGGCCTGGAACAGGCCGGTCGGAGCGATCTGCACGTTCGACCGGTCGTTCATGAACGAGAAGTCGGAGTACAGGTTGAAGTGCTCGTTCACGTCGTAGCGGGCGAAGAAGCCGCCCGTGTAGCGCGTGCCCTGCTGCAGCAGGTGCGAGTACTCGTTCGAGTTGAAGGCCGACGGCGGCGTGGTGCTGGCGTTCGGGAACTGCACGAACTGGTTGCCGAGGACCGAGACCGCGTCCTGGCCGCCCGGGAAGTCCGCGCCGCTGGCCAGGTAGAACAGGTTCGAGTTGCTCGAACCGGCGCAGGAGGCGACGCCGGCGGCGTTCACGTTGACCTGGCAGGCCGAGTAGTCGCGCTTGCCCTGGGTGACAGGATCCTGGTCGTGGTAGGTGATGAAGCCGGTCACGTTGCCGCGGCCGTCCGGTGAGTTGGCGCCGAAGATCAGGCTGAGGTCGCGGGACTTGCCGTCCCAGCGGTGCTTCGACGGTGCCGCGATCTGGCGCGCGGGCAGCAGGCGCGAGACGGTCTCGTTGTGCTGGGTGTGCTGGTAGACGCCCCAGCGGCCGTCGATCTGCACGCCTTCGAAGTCGCGCTTCATCACGAAGTTCACGACGCCGGCGATGGCGTCGGAGCCGTAGGTCGCCGAGGCGCCGCCGGTCAGAACTTCCACGCGCTCAATGAGCTGCGACGGGATCTGGTTGATGTCCGGCGAGGGGTTCGGGTTGCCGGTGTTCGGGTCGCCGATGCCGAGGCGACGGCCATCCACCAGGACGAGGGTGCGCTGCTGGCCCAGGCCGCGCAGGTCGATGGTGGCCACGCCGCCCGGACCCGACAGCGGGTTCGAGGTGGTCGACAGGCCGGTCGCGGCGTTCTGGGTGATTTGCGGCAGCTGGTTCAGGAAGTCCGCCGTGACGGGACGGCCGCCGAGGGTGACTTCCTGCGAGCCGACGACGTTGACGGGGCTGACGCTGGTCAGGTTCGGCTGCGGGATCCGCGAACCGGTGACGACGATTTCGGCGACTTCGCCGTCCTGCGCCGCCGCCTGGGTCGCGCTCAGCCCGAGCAGGGCGACGCCGCAGATCATCGAAGACGCCAGCAGGCGTTGCCGCGTGGTGTTGATTTTCAAGGTCTTACATCCTCCAGCGGCCCGGCTTGTCGTCACGACCAGCGGACCAGCTCCCCAAAAAAGGTCGGTCCCAGGATCGAGAGCGACCCCGGTTACGTGGGAGTTACGTGTGCAACCAACTTACGGTCAACGTACATTACGGACAGGCAAGGTTGTGGGCGCCGACCTGTCGCATTCTGGTCACAGATTGTCGCACAGGCCGCATTGCGCGCACTTTTAGACCTCAGGTCGCGTCCCCGAGGGGGAGGAGGGGCCGGAACGCCCTGGGCTGAGCGAGATAGGCCGGGCGCCTAACCTCTGCTGTGGCCGGTAGGTCAGGACCCCTTGGCGCCGGCGACACACAGGTAGCGGGTCGGATGGTAGTCGACGAGGTTGGCCTTCCAGCCGGTGATGCGCGGATTCACCAGGTTTTTGTTGACGAAGAAATAGGTCGGGGCGACCGCGGCGTCGTCGAGGATCAGGCGCTCGGCCTGAGACAGGTAGCCCGCTCGCACGTCCGCATCGGGCTCCTCGTTGGCCTGGGTCAACAAGGCGTCATAGGCGGGATTCTTGTAATCCCCGTAGTTCTGGGCGCCCGTGGCCGACTGCATCAGCCACAGGAAGCTCATCGCGTCGTTGTAGTCGGCGACCCAGCCCGCGTCGGCGATCTGGAAGTCGCGGGAGCGATAGGACGCATAGGCGATCTGGGTCTCGTTCTGGGCGAGCTTGGCGTCCACGCCAATCTGTTTCCAGTCGGCCTGGATGGCCGGCATGACCAGCATGGGATCGGGCGAATTGCGGTGCTTGATCTCGATGGTCAGCGGCCGGCCGGGACCATAGCCCGCCTCTGCCAGCAGGCGACGCGCTTCGGCCTGACGCTGCTCGAGCGTCCACCGCGACCATGCGGGCGCCTCGGTGGCGTCATAGTTGGCCACGCCGGGCGGCACGAAGGTGTAGGCCGGCGCCTGGCCGCCGCGCAGCAGCTTCTCGGTGATGAACTCGCGGTCGATGGCCATGCTGAGCGCCTGCCGGACCCGCTTGTCGCGCAGGGCCGGGATATTGGCGTTGAAGGCCAGGTAGGCGACGCCGAGATAGGTATGGGTCTGGACGTAGCCCGGCATCTCCTTGCGCAGGAAGGCGATCCGGTTCGACTGGATGTCGGTGTTGATGTCGAGCTCGCCGCGCTTGACCCGGCGCTCGGCGCTGACCGCGTCGGTGGTCGGATAGTAGTAGACCTCGTCCACGCAGACCTTGTCGGCCTCGTAGAAGCGCGGATTCTTGACCGCCTTCACATAGTCGCCGAGCCGCGAGGTGACGATGGTGTAGGGACCGTTCGAGACGTAGCGGTCCGGCCGGGTCCAGCCGTCGCCGTACTTCTCGACCATGTGCTTGGGCACCGGGAACATGGTCTGGTGCTTGGCGACCTCGAGCAGGTAGGGCGCCGGGTGCTCCAGCCTGACCTCGAGCACCCGCGGGGTCACCGCCCGCACGCCGAGCGTCTCGGGCGCGGCCTTGCCCTCGTTGATCGCCTGCGCCCCCTTCAGGAAATAGAGCAGGGAGGCGTATTCCGACGCCGTCTGCGGCAGCAGGATGCGCCGGAAAGAGAAGACGAAATCGTCGGCGGTGAACGGGACGCCGTCCGACCAGACCGCCTCGCGCAGGTAGAAGGTCCAGGTCAGGCCGTCCTCGCTGGTCTCCCATCGCTCCGCCATGCCGGGAACCGCCGCGCCGTCGGCGTCCTCCTGGGTGAGGCCGATCAGGTTGTCGAGAAGCAGGCGGTGCTCCCAGGTGCCCTGCACCTTGTGGGGATCGAGTGAGATGGGATCCGCGCCGTTGCCGATCTGCAGACAGACCTTGCCCTCCGGGCAGGGCGCGCGGGCAGGCGCCTTGGGGGAGCAGGCCTGCGCGGCCAGGGCGACGGCGGCGAGGATCAACACGTTGCGCGAGCCGCGCCCGGCCGCTTTAACGAAGGTTCGCAGGGACATGAGGCCGACCGATGACAGTTTCTGAGACGCGAGCAAGGTTGGGGCTGGTCCTATTTGTGGCCGCGGCGGCGGCGTTCGCGACACCGGCCGCGGCGCAAGAGAACCGGGCCGGCGCACTGCAGCGCCTGACGGATTGCCGCAAGCTGACCGACGCCGCCCAGCGGCTGGCCTGCTACGACCAGGCCGTCGACAGCTTCGACCAGGCTGAGGCCAAGGGCGATATCGTGGTGGTGGACCGCGAGCAGGCCCGCACGGTCCGACGGCAGGCGTTCGGCTTCAACATGCCGTCGCTGTCGCTGTTCGACCGGGGCGAGGCGCCCGACAAGGTGGATACGGTCACCCTGACCATCGAAAGCGCCAGCCGCCTGCCGAACGGCAAATGGCTGCTGCGGCTGGAAGGCGGCCAGGTCTGGCGGCAGATCGACACCGCCGAACTGAACCGCCTGCCGAAGGCCGGGGGAACGGTGACCATCAAGGCCGCGAGCATGGGCAGCTACAAGCTGTCGACCGGGGGCGCGACGACGATCCGGGTTCACCGCGATAACTGACCTCACCGATCCTTGGGGTCGATGGCGTCGCGCAGGCCGTCGCCGATGAAGTTGAAGCACATCAGCGTCACCACCATCACCACCGACGGGAAGATCAGCAGCCACGGCGCAAGCTCCATGTCCTGGGCGCCGTTGGCGATCAGGGTGCCCAGCGAGGCCATGGGCGGTTGCACCCCGAGGCCCAGGAAGCTGAGGAAGCTCTCGGCCAGGATGACCGCCGGGATGGTCAGGGTGACGTAGACGACCACCGGCCCCAGCAGGTTGGGCACGATATGGCGGCCGATGATGGCCCCTTGCCCCAGGCCAGCGGCGCGGGCCGCCTCCACGAATTCCTTGTGCTTCAGGGTGAGGGTCTGGCCGCGGACGATCCGGCTCATGGTCAGCCACTCCACCGCCCCGATGGCGATGAAGATCAGGATGATGTTCGACCCGAAGGTCACCATCAGCAGGATCACGAAGAAGATGAACGGCAGCGAGTAGAGCACGTCGACGAAGCGCATCATCAGCTCGTCCAGCCGCCCCCCGACGAAGCCGGCGACCGCACCCCAGGCGACTCCGATCACCAGCGACACCAGGGTCGCGACCAGCCCGATGGCGAGCGACACCCGAAGGCCCATCAGCAGGCGGGCGAGCAGGTCGCGTCCCAGCGAGTCCGTGCCGATCAGGTGACCGTTCTGCAGCGGGCCCAGCCAGACGTGCTCCTTGTTGATCGCGTCGTAGGTGTAGGGCGTCAGGTAGGGTCCGACGAGGGCGGCCAGCACCAGGACGGCCAGGACGGCCATGCCGCCGACCGCGGCCTTGTTGCGCAGCAGCCGCCGGCGCGCGTCGTCCCACAGGCTGCGGCCGCGCACCGCCGCGACCTGCATGGTCTCCGCGCCCTTGCGCGAGCCGGGAGTGAGGATGACGCCGCTCATGACAGTTTCACCCGGGGGTCGAGGGCGGCGTAGAGCAGGTCGGCGATCAGGTTCAGCACCAGGATCAGGCCGGCGTAGAAGATCACCATGCCCATGACCACGGTGTAGTCGCGCTGCAGGGCGCTGATGACGAAGAACTTTCCAAGGCCCGGCAGGTTGAAGATCTTCTCCACCACCAGGGAGCCGGTCAGCAGGCCGGCGCAGGCCGGGCCGAGATAGCTGACCAGCGGCAGGATGGCGGCGCGCAGGGCGTGCCGGCCGACGATGCGGCTTTCCGACAGCCCCTTGGCCCGGGCCGTCCGCACATAGTTGGAGCGCAGCACTTCGATCATGCCGGCGCGGGTCAGACGCGAGATGATGGCGATCTGCGGCAGGGCGAGGACGGTGACCGGGAGCACCATGTTGGCCAGCGCCCCGTCGTTCCAGCCGGCGCTGGGCAGCCAGCCGAGCTTGGAGGCGAAGACCAGCACTAGCAACGGCGCCGTGACGAAGGTGGGTATGCAGACCCCGAGTATGGCGACCGTCATGACGCCATAGTCGACGCTGCGGTTCTGTCGCAGGGCCGCCAGCACCCCCAGGCTGACGCCGACCACCCCGGCCAGGACGATGGCCGACAGGCCGAGTTTCAGGGAGACGACATAGTTCTCCTCGAGGATCTGCAGCACCGACTTGTCGCGGTATTTCAGCGAGGGCCCCAGGTCGCCGCGGGCGACGCCCGACAGGTAGTCGACGTACTGTTCGTGCAGCGGCTTGTTCATGCCGTACTTGGCCAGGACGTTGCGCTCGATCTCGGGCGAGAGTTTGCGGTCCATGTCGAACGGACTGCCGGGCGCGGCGCGCATCATGAAGAAGGCGACCGTGACGACCAGCAGGAGCGTCGGGATCGCCACCAGCAGACGGCGACCGATAAAGCGTAACATGGGCGCGAACAGGCCTCTGAACTTCGGGCCTTTTCAGGGCCGGGCGTTGCGAAACTTCCACCGGCCCCCGATGATGTCAACGAAGGCCCCCTGCGAGAACCCCAACAACGCCATGACCGATTTCCGCCGCGTCACCGACCAGCTTTCCGTCAGTCCGCAGATCGGCATGGCCGATATCGAGGCCGCCGCCGCTCAGGGATTCCGCACCATCATCAACAACCGGCCGGACGGCGAAGACCCGACCCAGCCGACGAGCGCCCAGGTCGAAGCGGCGGCCCGGGCGGCCGGACTGGCCTATTTTCACATTCCTGTGCGCGGCGGCCCGACGCCCGAGCAGGTGGAGGCGACCGAAAGGCTGCTGGATGAGGCTGAGGCGCCTGTGCTGGCCTTCTGCCGGTCCGGCACGCGCTCCATCGTGACCTGGGCGCTGGCTCAGTTCCAGGCCGACGCCCGGCCGCGGGACGAGCTGGTCGAACTGGGCCGTCAGGCCGGCTACGACCTCGCGGGCCTACTTCCCCGATGATCCCCTACGTCCGCCAGTTCGATTTCGAATATGGCCGGACCGATCAGGTGTCGCCGCTGATCCGGCGGGTGATCGCAGCCAATCCGGGACCGTTCACCTTCACGGGCACCGGCACCTACATCGTCGGGCGCGACGAGGTGGCGGTGATCGACCCCGGGCCGGACCTGCCGGCGCATCTGGAGGCGATCCTGGCGGCGACCGCCGGCGAACGGATCGCCCACATCCTCGTCACGCATCATCACTCCGACCACTCGCCGCTGGCCGGACCGTTGCAGGCGGCGACGGGGGCTCCGATCCACGGCTGCGCGGTCGCCGGGATCGGGAACGAAACCGACGACGTGGGGGTGCGGATGGAAGCCGGCCACGACCTCGGCTTTCGGCCGGACATCGACGTCTGCGCCGGCGGTGAGATATCCGGTCCCGGCTGGACGCTGGAGGCCATCGCCACGCCCGGCCACACCTCCAACCACATCTGCTATGGGCTGCGGGAAGAGAACGCCCTGTTCTCCGGCGACCACATCATGGGTTGGTCGACCACGGTGATCACCCCGCCCGACGGCGATATGAGCGACTACCTCGCAAGCCTGCAGACCATCCGCGCGCGGGGCTTCGCGACACTGTGGCCGACCCATGGGCCGCCGATCCGGGACGTCACGCCCTTCATCGACGCCTACATCGAGCACCGCCGCGAGCGGATCGACCAGATCGTCGAAGCCCTGGCCTCCGGCCCGGCGACGGTCGGGGAACTGGTGCCGCGGCTCTATGCGGACGTCGATGCGCGCCTGTGGCCGGCGGCGGCGCGTTCCATGCTGGCGGCGATGATCCACCTGACCCGCCAGGGGCGGATCGCCGACGACGACCGGCCCGAGCCGGACACGGTCTATCGCCTCGTCGATCAGGCCTTCGGCGGCGTGGAGGCGGTCGGCAGGACGTAGTCTGCCATCCGCTCGCGGATCAGCTTCTTGTCGATCTTGCCGGTGGCGCCCAGAGGGATGTCGTCGACGAAGACCACGTCGTCGGGCATCCACCACCGGGCGATCTTGCCCTCAAGATAGTCGAGAAACTCCTGCGCCGTGGCCGCCTGGTCCGGCTTCAGCTTGACCAGCAGCACCGGCCGCTCGTCCCATTTCGGATGGGCCGCGCCGACCACCGCGCACAGCGCCGCCTTGGGGTGGCCGACCGCCAGGTTCTCGATCTCGATGGAGGAGATCCACTCGCCGCCGGACTTGATGACATCCTTGGCGCGGTCGGTGATCTGCATGAAGCCGTATTCGTCGATGGTCGCCACGTCGCCGGTGTCGAAATAGCCTTCGGCGTCGAGGATCCGGCCGCCGTCGCCCTTGAAGTACTCGCCAACCACGAACGGCCCGCGCACCAGCAGCCGGCCGAAGGTCGATCCATCGTGCGGCAGTCGTTCACCTGGGTCATCGACCAGCTTCAGTTCGATGCCGATCGGCGCGCGGCCCTGCTTCAGGGACAGCCGAAGTTGCTCGCCGGCCGGAAGCTGCGCCGTCGCGCCGGACGGCGTCGCCAGGGTTCCCAGTGGCGAGGTTTCCGTCATGCCCCAGGCGTGGGTGACCGCCACCCCGAATTCGTCTGCGAACGCCCGGACGATGGCCTCGGGCACGGCCGACCCGCCGATCACCACGCGTTTCAGGGTCGACAGCCGCCCCTTGGTCTCGCGCAGGTGCGTGAGCAGCATCTGCCAGACCGTCGGCACGGCGGCCGAGAAGGTGACCCTCTCCGTCTCCAGCAGCTCATGGATCGAGGCGCCGTCCAGCTTCGGCCCGGGCATGACCATCTTCGCCCCCACCGCCGGGCAGGAGAAGGCCAGGCCCCAGGCGTTGGCGTGGAACATCGGCACGACCGGCAGTACGACATCAGCGGCGGAAATGCCCATGACGTCGTGGCTCATCGTGACCAGGGTGTGCAGGAAATTCGAGCGGTGCGAGTAGAGCACCCCCTTCGGATTGCCCGTCGTGCCGGAGGTGTAGCAGAGGCCGGCGGCGGTGTTTTCGTCGAAGCCGCCCCAGACCGCCTCGGCCGGGCTCTGGTCGATCAGGGTTTCGAAGCAGAGGGCGCCGGGAATACCCACGTCCCGCATGCCGGCTTCGTCGGTCATGACCACGACATGCTTCACCGTCGCCATGCGGTCGCGGTACTGGCGCAGCAGCGGCACGAAGGTCAGGTCGGTGAAGAGGACCTTATCCTCCGCATGACCGATGATGTAGCAGAGCTGGTCCGGGAACAGCCGCGGGTTGAGCGTGTGGCAGACAGCGCCGATGCCCATGATCCCGTACCAGGCCTCCACGTGCCGCGCGGTGTTCCAGGCCAGGGTCGCCACCCGGTCGCCGGGCTGCACGCCGAGGGCCAGCAGAGCGTTGGACAACCGTCCTGCGCGCTGGTGCACCTGGGCGTAGGTGGTGCGGACGGTGGGCCCTTCGACCGAGCGGCTGACGATCTCCCGATCGCCGTGCCAGGCCTTGGCGTGATCGAGGATCCGATCGACCGTCAGGGGCCAGTCCTGCATCAGGCCAAGCATCGCGCCTCCTCCCGGCAGGTCTGAGCCTGCCTGTCCGCGCCACGCTAGAAGGCCGGTCGGGATTAGGCAAACGCCTGTTCGAAGGACTCAGGCGCGGGCGGTCCAGGCCGCCGCCGCAGCCGCCGACGGCGCGGCCGCGTCGACCAGGGTCCAGTCTATCGCGCCCGGGTCGCGGGTAAGCTGATCACGCAGCGTCTGCACCGTTGCGTCCGAGGCGTCGCCGACGCGCGCGGCGACCCGCGCCTCGAGCACCTCGGGCGGCGCCTGCAGCCAGACGCCTTCGAAAGGGACCCTGAGGTCGTCCGCAAGACGCGCCACCCGGCCGCGCAGGGCCGCGTCGAGGAAAGTGGCGTCCAGCACCACCGCGCGGCCGGCCCGCAGCAGGGCGGCTGCCTCCGCCAGCAAGGCGTCGTAGGTGCGGGCCGTGACCTCGCCGGCGTAGGCCTGCGGCGGCAGCGTCGCCGTGGCGGCAGCGCCCATCAGCCGCTTGCGCACTTCGTCGGTCCGCAGGATCACCGCGCCCGGCGAGGCTCCCAGGGCCGGCGCGATCTGCCGGGCGAAACTGGACTTACCGGAGCCGGAAAGCCCGCCGACCGCGACCAGCCGCGGCGGCGAAGGCGACAGATGGGCGACGCCGGCCTCGATATAGGCCAGGGCCGCCGCGTCATCGCCGCTATGGGCCCACACGTGGGCGCGGACCCCCGCACGGACCGCGAGCATCAGCGGCAGGGCGGCCAGACCTTCCCAGAGTCCATGCGGGAAGCTGCGCGCCGCCTCGTCCAGATAGGCCGACAGGACGCGCACAGCCGCCTCGCGCCGGCCGCGGAAATCCAGGTCCATGAGCAGGAAGGCCAGGTCGTACTGCACGTCTACGTCCGACAGCAGGTCGCTGAACTCGATGCAGTCGAACAGGATCGGATGGCCGTCCTCGACCAGGATGTTCCCGAGGTGCAGGTCGCCATGGCAGCGGCGCGAGAAGCCGCCGGCCGTGCGCGCCGCCAGCAGCGGAGCCTGGCGGGCCAGCTCCGTTTCGGTCAGGTCGATCAGCGCCTCGACACGGGCCGTCCCCAGCCGCGGCGCCAGCTCGCGCAGCAGACCTGCGTTCGAGCCGACGGTGAAGCGCATCGAGGCCAGCCCCCCCTGCGGCCGCAACGGCGCCCCCGCATGGAAGCCGGCGATGGCCCGGCCGAGCCGGTCGGCCATGGGCCCGTCGACTGCCTCCGGCCGGGCGGCCAGCACGTCGCGATCGTCGAACCGGCGCATCTCCAGGACGTATTCGAGGACCTCGCCCGCGCCGTCGAACTCCAGGCCGCCGGACCCCGCGCGCGTCACCCGGCGGATCGCCCGGTAGACGCCGGGCGCGCCGGCTTGGTTGAAGGCCAGTTCCCGCTCCAGCGCCCAGAGCCGCCGCTCCGGCGTGGAGAAGTCCACATAGCTCAGGGTGATGCGGCGCTTGACCTTGAACGCCGCCCCGGCCGTCAGGAAGACCCGGGCGCAGGCGGTCTCCACCGTGCGGTCGGACTGCTCCGCCAGCCAGGCCGTGACCTCCGCCTCGTCGGCGTCCGTCAAGGAAACAGCCTGTGCGTGGTCCAGCCGTCGCCGGCGCGCTCGAACACCAGACGCTCGTGCAGGCGGAACGGCCGATCTCGCCAGAATTCGATGGTCTGGGGTTCGACCCGGAATCCGGACCAGTGCGGCGGCCGCGGCGGTCGGGCGAGGCCGAACCTCAGCCCCGCCTCGGCGATGCGCTTTTCCAGCGCCCTGCGGTCCGGAAGGGGTCGCGACTGGTCGGAGGCCCAGGCGCCGAGCTGCGAGGGCCTGGCCCTGGTGGCCCAATAGGCGTCGGCCTCCTCGGCCGAGACTGGCGAGATGACGCCCCGCACCCGCACCTGGCGGCGCAGGCTCTTCCAGTGGAACAGCAGGGCGGCCTGGGGGTTCGCGGCGAGTTGCCGCCCCTTGGCGCTTTCGAGGTTTGTGTAGAAGACGAAGCCGCGCGTATCGGCGTCCTTCAGCAGGACCATCCGCACATCCGGCAGGCCGTCGCCGTCCGAGGTGGCCAGGGCCATGGCGTTCGCGTCGTTCGGCTCTCGCGCCACCGCCTCAGCCAGCCAGTCGCCGAACAGGGCGATCGGGTCAGCCGCGTTCAGCAGGGCCGGCGGCTCTGCGGCGCTGACCTGCGCGACATAGTCGTCCTCGGTGGGCGACGGCGGGATCTGGGGCTTCGGGTCCATGCGCCGGCATATAACGCGCAGCCCGGCGCACGCGCGAGGCTTAACGCGGCCTTGACCATGTTGCAGGCAGGTTCAGCCGATGGCCGCCCACACGCCTCAGATCACCCTGAAAGAAGCCCGGACGTTGCTCGGTGTCGAACCGACGGCGACGGCCGGCGACCTGCGCCGCGCTTTCCGCGAGGCCGCCAAACAGGCGCACCCCGACCGTCCGGGCGGCGACGAGGCCCGTTTCCGCCAGGTGGTCGACGCCTATAACCGATTGCGCCAGATCAAGCCGGACGCTGCCTGGTTCATGCAGCCGCCGGCGCCCTGCGCGCCGGCTCCGGAGCATCTGTCCATCCCGCCGCAGGTGGCCTTCGGCGGGGGCTCGGTCGAACACGCCCTGCCCGATGGCCGCAGAATCCGCCTGCGGCTGCCCGCCGGCCTCCGTACCGGCGACAGGGTCCGCGCCGGTCAGGCCGAACTGTCCGTCGTCGTCCGGGGGAGCGAAGGAACCGTGGTGCGCGGCGACGATCTGTGGGTCACCGCGACGGTGGACCCCCGCACCCTGGCCGAAGGCGGTCGGATCTCGCTGGAGACCCCGCTGGGGCGACGGATCGTCTGGGTGACGCGCAAGGCCGGCGAGAAGGGCCTGGTGCGGCTGGCTGGCGCCGGTCTGCCCGCGCGCGGGCGCCACCCCCAAGGCCACCTTTTCATACGGCTGGCTTCCCGGACTTCTGCCCGCGACACCGCCGCCCGCGCCCTGCTTCGCCGGTTCGCCGCCGCCTGGGCGGCCTGAGTTTGTGACGCCGCCACCGTTCAGCTAGAAGCCCACGCATGTCGTACAACAGCTTCGGCCACCTGTTCCGCGTCACCACCTGGGGGGAGAGCCACGGCCCCGCCCTGGGTTGCGTCGTCGACGGTTGTCCCCCCGGCATTTCCCTGACGGAAGCCGACATCCAGCAGTGGCTGGAGAAGCGCCGTCCGGGCCAGGGCAAGTTCGTCACCCAACGCCAGGAACCGGACGCCGTGCGCATCCTCTCCGGCGTCTTCGCCGACGAGCGCACCGACGGCCAGGTGACGACGGGCACGCCGATCTCGCTGATGATCGAGAACACCGACCAACGCAGCCGCGACTATTCGGAGATCGCCACCTCGTTCCGGCCCGGCCACGCCGACTACGCCTATTTCGCCAAGTACGGCGTGCGCGACTATCGCGGCGGCGGTCGTCAGTCGGCCCGTGAGACGGCGGCGCGTGTCGCCGCCGGGGCTGTCGCGCGCAAGATCCTGGATGGCGTCACCATCCGCGGGGCGGTGGTGCAGATCGGGCCCCATGCCGTCGACCCGGCGCGGATGGACTGGGACCAGACCGAGCGGAACCCCTTCTGGTGTCCGGACGCCGATATGGTCCCGGTCTGGGAGGAGCATCTTGAGAAGATCCGCAAGTCCGGCTCCTCCACCGGCGCCGTCGTCGCGGTCGAGGCCGTCGGGGCGCCGGCGGGCTGGGGGGCGCCGGTCTATGGCAAGCTGGACGCCGAACTGGCCGCGGCCCTGATGTCGATCAACGCTGCCAAGGGCGTAGAGATCGGCGCAGGCTTTGCTTCCGCCGCCTTCTCCGGCGAAGAGAATGCGGACGAGATGCGCCTCGGCGCCGACGGGACGCCGGTGTTCCTGTCCAATCAGGCGGGCGGCGTGCTGGGCGGCATCTCCACCGGTCAGCCGATCACCGCCCGGGTGGCGTTCAAGCCGACCTCGTCGATCCTGACCCTGCGGCGCAGCCTCAACGAGGCCGGCGAGGAGATCGACCTGCGCACCAAGGGCCGGCACGACCCCTGCGTCGGCATCCGTGCGGTTCCGGTGGTCGAGGCGATGGTCGCCTGCGTGCTCGCCGACGCCTTCCTGCGCCATCGCGGGCAGACCGGCGGCGGCGCCTTCGCGCCGGGGCCTGACTCCAGGGCGAGCCGCAAGTAAGCAGCGTTCATGAACGCCCAGCGCGCGTTCTGAGATTTACTTGCAACCTCAGAAACTTAAGCCGGTCTCCAGGCGGCGTTTTCCGTTGACCGCCTTCATCGAGCGGCGTTAACCGGCGGCCTCCTGGTCGCCGCGGTCATCCTCGGGCGACGGCGCCGAGCCCGCGAAACCGTCTTGCGCTACGATCGCCTCCGCATCCTCCTGATCGACGACAACGCCCACATGCGGCAGCTGCTGGCCGCGGTGCTGCGTTCCGTCGGGGTCCGCGAGGTGTTCGAAGCCGGCGACGGCGCCGAGGCGCTGCAGCTGCTCCGCGAACAGCACGTCGATATCGTTATGACCGACCTGGCGATGAAGGGGATCGACGGAATGGATCTGGTGCGGACGCTGCGGACCTCCCGCCAAAGTCCCTGCCCGATGGTCCCGATCATCGTGGTCAGCGGCCATGCGACGACCCGGGCGGTCCACGCGGCGCGCGCGGCGGGGGCGAACGAGTTCCTGGCCAAGCCGATCACCGCCCGGGGCGTGGTCGAGCGCATCCATCAAGTGATTGGCCACGCGCGCGCCTTCATCCGCACCGACGACTATTTCGGCCCTGACCGCCGCAGGCGCATCGAGATCACTTTCCGCGGCCCCTGGCGGCGGGCCACCGACGCCGTGCTGCAAATGGCCGCAGACCTCGACGGCTGATCGCCATTACCCCGGCGGTCTTATCGGGCAGGATGGCGGTCAAGCAGGGATAGTCCGATGACCGTGGATGCCGCCGCCACCCGTGCCTTCGTCATGCGCTCCGCGGCCCTCTGCGCCGCCGCAACCCTGCTGTCGGGCTGCCTCGCTGTGGCCGCGACGGGAGCTGTCGTGGGAACGGCCGCCGCTGTCACCGGCGCGGCTGTGAAGGGCACGGCGAAGGGCGCGGGAATGGTGGTCGGCGCCGCGATTCCCGGCGACGGCGACGACGACGACCGGCGGAAGCGCTAGGTGCGGACCACCAGGGCGCAGCTTTCGCCGATGGTCGGCCGCGAGATCACGATCCGCGACAGGCCCGGGAAAGCCGGCTTCAGGCGCTCGGCGAAATAGACGCAGATGTGCTCCAGCGTCGGGCTTTCCAGCCCGGGCTTCTCATTGAGCAGGCCATGGTCCAGTTCGCCAGCGATGGCCTTCAGCGCCGTATCGAGCTCGGCGAGGTCGGCCACCCAGCCGACGGGACCGGTCGCCGGACCGCGCACCGTCGCCTCGACCCGGAAGGAGTGGCCGTGCAGGCGCGTATAGGGGCTGCCCGGTGCGCCACCGTCGGGCAGATGGTGGGCCGCGTCAAAGCCGGCGGCCTTGGTGATCTCGAAAACAGGTTCGTTCATGCCAGCAGTCTTGGGCGTCACGGAGGCCAAGACGGCCTCAGGCGATGCCGAGGTATTTGTGAGTTTGGACGCTTAAACGCCAGCGAGGGTGCGCGAGGCAATAGGCGATCGCCGCCTCGGTGTTGCGGGCGCGGTCCGGACCGTCCATCGGCTGCAGCAGGAAGCGCTCGAAATCCAGCTCTTCGAAACGGGCCGGATCGACGCCGGGTTGGGGGAAGACCAGCTTCAGCTCCTGTCCGCGGGTCTGCACGACCGGGGCGTCGGCCTTGGGGCTGACGCAGATCCAGTCCACCCCCGCCGGGACCGGCAGGGTGCCGTTGGTTTCCAGCGCCAGGGAGAACCCCCGGCGGTGCAGCGCCTCGACCAGGCCGGCGTCGACCTGCAGCAGCGGCTCGCCCCCGGTCAGCACCACCAGTCGCTCGCCCGGTCCGCCGATCCAGGCCGCCTCGACGGCCGCCGCCAGATCGTCGGCCGTCGCGAACCGTCCGCCGCCGGGACCGTCCATGCCGACGAAATCGGTGTCGCAGAAGGTGCAGACAGCCGTCTCGCGATCCTGCTCGCGTCCCGACCAGAGGTTGCAGCCGGCAAAGCGGCAGAACACCGCGGCGCGGCCGGCCTGGCCGCCCTCGCCCTGCAGCGTCAGGAATATCTCCTTCACCGCATAGCTCATGGCCGGAGCACCGCCCGTCCACCAGCGACCCAGCCGTCCCAGCCCCGGGCGCGCAGCTCGCACGCCGGACAGGTCCCGCATCCGTAGCCCCAGGGCCGGCGGATTTCGCGCGCGCCCAGATAGCATGTGTGGCTGTCCTCGACGATCAGGTCGACCAGAGTCTCCCCGCCCAGACCCTTGGCCAGGGCCCAGGTCTCGGCCTTGGTCAGGTGCATCAGCGGCGTCTCGATGACGAAGTCCTGCGCCATGCCGAGGTTCAGGGCGGCCTGGAGCGCGTCCAGCGTGTCGCGGCGGCAGTCGGGATAGCCGGAGAAGTCGGTTTCGCACATGCCGCCGACCAGCGACCGCAGGCCGCGGCGATCGGCCAACGCCGCGGCGTAGGCGAAGAAGACCAGATTCCGGCCGGGCACGAAGGTCGATGGCAGACCCTTGCCAGTCATCTCTATGGCGCGATCGGTCGTAAGCGCCGAGTCGCCGACGGCGCCGAAGCCGCGGATATCCAGCATGTGGTCGTCGCCGAGCCGCGCCGCCCAGTCTGGGAACCGGCGGGCGATATCCGCTCGCACCTCGGCCCGGGCCTCCAGTTCGACGGCATGTCGCTGTCCATAATCGAACCCGACGGTCTCGACCCGGCCGTAGCGCGCAAGCGCCCAGGCCAGACAGACTGTGGAATCCTGTCCGCCGGAAAACAGTACGAGCGCGCCCGAGGTCTCAGTCATGGCGCCCATATGCGCGCTACACGCGCCAGGGGGAAGATGGGCAAGTGTTGGGAAAATCTTGAATGTCGTTCAGCGGATCCGGCCAAGTTTCCGTAAGGTAACCTGATCCACGCGCCGGCGCTGCTCCGGAGTCCGGCCAGTTTAAGGCGACGACTCCAGCGTTTATCGCGCCCCAGGCCTGGAGATACGGGGCCGGCATTTCCGCAACGGCCGCGCTGAAGATTAAGACCTCCTCCCCCACCACACGCCGGCCGCAGTTGACACAACGACGGTATCGAATGAGCCTCAACCCAGGCGGAAGGGGCCGACACAGAGTTCCGACGCCATCTGGGAGGAATGAGATGTCGAACACTCTGCATCTGCGGGGCCTGCTGGTCATGGGCGCCTCGGCGATTGCGCTGACCTCGGTCGCCGGTCCCGCCACAGCGCAGACCACCGGCGGTTCCGTCATCCAGGAACTGGTGGTCACGGCGCAGCGGCGCGAGGAAGGTCTGCAGGACGTGCCGGTCGCGGTCTCCGCCTTCTCCGAGGAAAGCCTGCGGACCCAGAGGCTCGACGGGGGGCAGAACCTGCTCCAGGCGATCCCCAACGTGAACTTCTCCAGAGGAAATTTCGGCGGCTTCAACTTCTCCGTCCGCGGCATCGGCACCAAGGTCGTCGGCGGGTCCGGCGAGGCGGGGGTGAGCTTCCACCAGAACGGCAGCCCGCAGACCTCCAACCGGTTGGCCGACGCGGAGTTCTACGACGTCGATCGCGTTGAGGTGTTGCGCGGCCCTCAGGGCACTCTCTACGGCCGCAACGCCACCGGCGGCGTCGTAAACGTCATCACCACCAAGCCGGGCGAAGACTACGGCGGCTATGTTTCGGGCGAGTACGGCAACTACGACAGCATGCGCCTGCGCGGCGCGCTGAACGTACCGATCAACGACATGATGGCGATCCGTTGGGCCGGTTTCTACCTCAACCGCGACGGCTACGGGACCAACAGCTTCACCGGCAACGACACCGACGACCGCAACATCACCTCGTCGCGCCTGTCGTTCCGACTGCACCCGAACGACGCCTTGGACGTCACCGCCCTTTGGGAGCACTTCAACGAGAAGGACAGCCGCTCGCGCATCGGCAAACAGCTCTGCATCACCGACCCGGGGCCGACGAGCCTCGGCGCGGTGCCGGTCAGCGCGAACAACCAGGGCTATCTCAGCCAGGGCTGCCTGCCTGGCTCGCGATACCAGGCCGCCGCCTACGGCGCGCCCCACAGCGTCGCCACCCTGGGCGGCCTGCTCGGCCAGGCCTCGGGCCTGGCGCAGGGCGACCTCAACGCCGGCAAGGTCCAGGACCGGAATCTGCACAACATCGAATCCGTGCGCGAGCCGATCTATCAGGCCCAGCAGGACTTCTTCCAGATCGACGTCCAGCTTCGGCTCAGCGACACCCTGACCCTGAACTCCCTGACCAGCGTCAACTACAACGACGGCTATTCCTATCAGGACTACAACCGCACCATCCCGACGCGGCCATTCAGCCCGGTCGGAGCGCTGGCGGCGATCTTCCCCGGCGGCTTCGTCGACGACCCGCAGGTCGGGCGCTCGAACCTGCTGCGCCAGTTCGACATGGGCACGCTGGATTCCAAGGAGTTCACCCAGGAAGTCCGCCTGTCTTCGAACACCGGAGGGGCGTTCGACTTCAGCCTCGGCGCCATCCACATCAAGTACCAGTCGACCACCGACTACTACGTGTTCTCGAACGGCCTGACCGCCTATGCTCAGCTGCAGGATATCCTGGCGGGCCAGCCCGGCCGGTTTCCCTTCTATGTCGACCCTTCGTTCCCCCCGAGCGATGGGGAAGGACACAACTATTATGACTCCCGCACCAGCAACCGGATCACCTCCAACGCGGTGTTCGGAGAGGTGTACTGGCGTCCCAGCGATACCTTCTCGGTCACCGGCGGCCTTCGCCTGACCGAGGACAAGAAGCGCAACATTCCCTATCCCGTGGTCCTGCTCGCGCAGCCGACGCGGGTCGCCCCGCCGCCCGGCTCAGGCGTGATCCCGAACCCCAGCTTCAACGGCGGGCGCGGCTTCCCCCCGCCGACGATTCTGCGGCGCAAGGACACCGCCACCACCGGGCGGCTGAACGTGGAGTGGAGCCCCGACCTCGCATTCAGCGAACAGTCGATGTTCTACGCCACCTATTCGCGCGGCTATAAGGGCGGCGGGTTCAACACCCCCTGCGACAACCAGTCTCCGGGATGTGGGGCGGTGCCCCAGACCTTCGCGCCGGAATTCGTCAGCGCCTATGAGATCGGCACGAAGAACGTGCTGGCCGGCGGCAGCGTGGTCCTGAACGCCACCGCCTTCTACTACGACTACAAGGACTACCAGATCTCCGGGATCATTAATAAGTCGGCGGTCAACACCAACGTCGACGCCAAGATCAAGGGGATCGAGCTGGAAAGCGTCTGGCAGCCGGTCCGCAACCTGCGCTTCAACCTCAACGCCGGCTGGCTCGACAGCGAAATCCAGGGGGGCTCGCAGGTCGACACCCAGGACCGCACCCAGGGCAATCCGGCGCTGGCGGTCATCAAGGCCCAGGACGGGGCGAACTGCGTGGTCAACCGCGCGGGCCTGGCCCAGCTCGTGGCCATCAACCAGGGTCTGCCCGGAACGCCGACCATCCCCGGCGTCACCGGCAGCCCGACGGCCCTGCTCGGCGCCTGCAACGGCCTGTTCTCGGCCTTCGGCCTCTACAACTACACCGGCATGAACGTCACCACCGCGCCGATCTTTGTCAACGGCGCGCCGGGCCCGAACACCACCGTGCAGGTGGGCCAGGGCGTGGCCGTGGCGCTGGCCGGCAAGGAGCTGCCCAACTCGCCGAAATGGACGCTCAACATCGGCGCCCAGTACACCTTCGAATTCGGCAGCGACTGGCAGGCGGTGCTGCGCGGCGACTACTACCGCCAGGACGACAGCTATGCCCGGATCTTCAACTCCACGACCGACGAGCTGACGGGCTACAAGAACGTCAACGCCACCCTGACCATCACCAACAGCCCGCTGGATATGGACATCCAGCTGTTCATCAAGAACATCACCGACGAGACGCCGATCACCGACCTCTATCTGACCGACGACTCCTCCGGCCTCTACACCAACACCTTCACCATGGAGCCCCGCACCTACGGCGTGGTGCTCACCAAGCGCTTCTGACGCGCTGGCGCGACGCAGGGACCAGGGGCGGCGGGGCGACCCGCCGCCCTTTCTCATGCCGGCCTCCCCTTGCGGCAGGAGACGGAGCTGTTTCTCCGGCAACTTTCTTGCGACCGCGCGGCCTATTGCGCCCCTGGCCGCAATGACCTAGGTCGCGAACCACCTTTTTCGGGGGAGAAAATGGCCGAGGCCGAGAGCACGGGCGCAGCCTTGTCGCTGGACGAGGTGCGCCGCCGGATCGACGCGATCGACGCGGAGATGCTGCAGCTGGTCGATGCGCGCGCGGCGATCGCGCGCGAGGTGGCCGCCGCCAAGGCCGCCGCCGGCGACGCCGGTCGCTTCGGCCTCCGTCCCGGCCGCGAGGCGCAACTGCTGCGCAGCCTGCTGGCCCAGCCGCGGCAGGCGGCCTCGCCCGCCCTGGTGATCCGGCTGTGGCGCGAGATGATCGGCGAGAGCCTCAATCTGCAGGGGCCGTTCCACCTGGCCGTCTGGGGCGGCCGCGATCCGGCGCGGACGCTGGAGCTGGCCCGCCAGCGTTTCGGCGCGGCGCCGAGGCTGCGACAGGTCGCCCGTCCCGAGG
>JAEYTM010000007.1 GCA_023434015.1 Pseudomonadota bacterium
GGCCTACCACGCCTTCGTGCGGCCGCTCTCGCAGGCCGAGCGGGACCGGTTCTTCGCTGAGGCCGCCCCGGCCGCCCGGCTCTACGGGGCCGTTGGCGCGCCGACGAGCGAGGCCGGCTTCGAGGCCCAGGCCGCGACCATGCGGCCGAAGCTGGAGCGCTCGGAGGTGGTGTTCGAATTCCTCGATATACTGCGTGAAGCGCCGGCCTTCCCGGCCCCGCTTCGCCCCCTGCAGCGCCTGCTGATCCGCGCCGCCGTGGAGATCACGCCCGCGGACGCCCGCACGATCCTGGGCCTGGGCGCTTCATATGGCCTGAGGTCCTGGGAGAAGCCGCTGGTGCGCGCCGCGGCCCGGATGGCGGATCGTGTGGCCCTGCCGTCGGCGCCGGCGGTCCAGGCCAGCCTGCGCATGGGACGCCCCGCGGACGCGCTGTACCGCAGCGGGTGATCGATCGCCTCAGGCCCTGGGCAGAAGGCAGACCACCAAAGCCATCATGCAGACGAAGCCGCCCAGTACGAACCGGGTCAGGATCGGTGTGGGCATCGGTTCGCTGGGCTTGAGCTTCAAGGCCTTGAATTGCCGATAGGCCAGGAACTGAACAACGGCGCCGGCCAGTCCGACGGCGGCTGCGGTGGCCAGCACCGCCGGATGCTGGAGGAACGTGAGGTCCATCAGGCGGGGGGGCAGCCCTTGAACTCGCCGACCTTCACCGCCGAGAGGCGGGCGAGGTTGAGGGGCATCAGCGACTTCATCGAGCTGGCGCCCTTGCCGGTGTAGAGGTCGATGCGCGGGCCCTTGATCGCGCCGCCGACGTCGGAGGCGTACCAGTAGCCGTCGTGAACCTTGCCGTCCGGCATCGGCAGGCCGACGGTGTCCTTGATGAACAGTACGCTGCGGCGCGGGATGAGGTTCTTGTCCACCGCCGCGGTGCGCATCGCCACGACCTTGCAGCCCAGGGAATCGAGCGCGCCAACGCCCTTCGCGCCGGCATGGTAGAGGGTGGCCTTGACGTTCCAGCCCGCCGCGCCGGGCATGGTGCCGGTGACGACCGACATGATCAGGTCTCCGACCGGATCTTCCGACGCGGCTTGCGCGTTAGTACCGGCGGCGATCAAGGAGAAAGCGGCCAGGGCGGCGAGGCGGCGACGCATACGGCGCTCCTTCGACGTTGGACTGGTGGCTGTTTCCTAGCCGGACTCCCTCGTTCGGGCAACCCGAGGCGGCGCGGCTCTTCGACCCTGCAGCAAATCTGATCGCATCCTGGACGGCGCCGGCTTGCATTCGCCGGCTTTTCGCCGCCCTGATGCGGCGGGGCCGCAGGGGGCATGCAGTGAAGATCTACGGGGATTCCCGGTCGGGGAACTGCCAGAAGGTCGCCTGGACGGCGCGCCTGCTGAAGCGGCCTTTCGAATGGATCGAGGTCGACGTCATGAGCGGCGCGACCCGCACGCCCGAATTCCTGGCGATGAACCCGGCCGGCCAGGTCCCCATGGTGGAGCTCGACGACGGGCGGACGCTGGCGCAGTCCAACGCCATCATCCTGCATCTCGCCGAGGGTTCCGACCTCGTGCCGGCGGATGCCTACGATCGCGCGCGGATGATGGAGTGGCTGTTCTGGGAGCAGTACAGCCACGAGCCTTATGTCGCGGTGGCCCGCTTCCAGGTCCATTTCCTGGGCAAGGCGGTCTCGGACCTCGAGCCGCGGCTGGTCGAGCGGGCGCGGGGCGCGCTCGCCCGGTTGAACGAAGCGCTGGAGACCCAGCCCTTCCTGGTCGGCGCCCGACCGACGCTCGCCGACCTGTCGCTGGTCGCCTATACGCGCCTCGCACACGAAGGGGGCTTCGACCTGGCCGACCATCCCCGTGTGAAAGCCTGGGTCGCGCGGGTGGAGGGCGCCCTGGAGATCGCGCCGGTCGTGCGGTGAAGCTTTTGCTACGGGGCGAGGGCGCGCTTGCCATCGAGGGGCGAAGCCCGGCAAATCGCGCCATGACGCGCATCATCTCACTCGCCCTGGCCGCCGCCATCGCCGCCGCGCCGGGCGCCGCCTTCGCCTGGGGCAACGCCGGCCACCGCATGCTGGGCGAGGCCGCCATGCGCGCCTTGCCGTCAGAGGTCCCCGCCTTTCTGCGGACGCGCCACGCGATCATCGAGGTGGGCGAGCTGTCCCGCGAGCCGGACCGCTCCAAGGGCGCCGGCCGTATCCACGACCAGGATCGGGACCCGGCGCACTTCGTGGACCTCGGCGAGGACGGCAGGATCCTCGGAGGCCCGCCTTTCCTGCCGCTGCCGCCCACGCGCGCGGAGTACGAGAAGGGGCTGCAGGCGGCCGGCATCGACAGCTGGAAGGCCGGCTATCTGCAATATGCGATGATCGACCGGAAGCAGCAGCTGGCCCAGGATTTCGCCTATTGGCGGGTGCTGAAGGCGGCGGAATCGAACCGCGCCTGGCGGGCCAACCGGGCCTGGTTCAAGGCCGATCGCATCCGGCGCGAGGGGTTGATCCTGAAGGCGCTCGGCGAGCTCTCCCACTTCATCGGCGACGGCAGCCAGCCGCTGCACGTCAGCATCCATTACAACGGCTGGGGCGACTATCCGAACCCGCAGAGCTATTCGACGGCCCGTCTGCACGGACCGTTCGAGAGCGAACTGGTGAAGACCTCCGTCGTTCCGGCGGCGGTCGAGGCGGCGGTCGCGCCGCTGAGGCTCTGCGACTGCTCGTTCGAACAGCGCACCACCGACTATCTGTCGGCCAGCGGCGCCCTGGTGATCCCGTTCTACGAGCTGGAGAAGGCTGGCGGCCTGGCCCCCGGCGACCCGCGCGGGCCGGCGTTCGCCACCGAGCGGCTCGCCGCCGGCGCCAGCGAGCTGCGCGACGCGGTGGTCGAGGCCTGGCGGGCGAGCGCCACGGCCAAGGTGGGCTGGCGGCCCGTCGCCGTCGCCGACGTCCTGGCCGGCAAGGTCGACCCCTATCCCAACCTCTACGGGATCGACTGATGACCGCGCCACAGTTCGGCGATCCGCAGCCGGGTCGGAGCCATGCCGATCGGCCCGCCGCCTTCGGCATCGCCGTGCGGGACGGCGAGATCGCCCTGGTCCGGGTTCAGAAGACCGACCACCCGCCCTGGCTCGACCTGCCAGGCGGGGCCCTAGATCCCGGCGAGACCGCCGCCCAGGCCGTGGTCCGCGAGTTCGGGGAGGAAACGGGCCTGCGGGTGGCCATCGGCGCCGAGTTCGCCCGGGCCGACCAGTTCTTCGTCAACACCAGGGGCGTGGCGCTGAACAACCGCGCCGCCTTCTTCACCCTGACGGTGGAAGGGCACGACCCGCGTCTCAAGATCGAGGACGACCACACCCTGGTATGGATGGCCCCCGGGGCGGCGCTGGCGGCTCTGCGGCACGACGCCCATGCCTGGGCGGTGACGGCCTGGCTGCGACGCGCGACGCGCTGAGCGGTGGTTTTCGCCTCCTGGGGGTTTGCGCGACGGGGTCCGAACCGCTAGTGCGGACCCGGTTTCCGGAGGCCCCATGTCCGAGCTAGCAGCTACCGCCAGGATCATCGACGGCAAGATCTACGCCGAGCGTCTGCGCGCCGAGGTGGCGCACGAGGTGGCGCGGCTGAAGGCGGACTACGGCCTGCAGCCGGGCCTCGCCGTCGTGCTGGTGGGCGACGACCCGGCCAGCCAGATCTATGTGCGCTCGAAGGGCGAGCACTCCCTGGCGGCCGGCATGCATTCGACCACCCACCGGCTGCCCGCCGACGCGGCCCAGGCCGACCTGCTGCGGCTGGTGGGCGAGCTCAACGCCGATCCCGCCATCCATGGCATCCTGGTGCAGCTTCCGCTCCCGAAGCACCTGGACGAAGGGGCGGTGCTGGCCGCGATCAGCCCGGAGAAGGACGTCGACGGCCTGCACGTGGTCAACGCCGGGCGCCTGGCCAGCGGCCAGCCGGCGCTGATCCCCTGCACGCCGCTGGGCTGCATGATCATGCTGCGCGAGGCCGTGGGGGACCTGTCCGGCCTGCGGGCCGTCGTGGTCGGTCGCTCCGTGCTCGTCGGCCGCCCGATCGCCCAGCTTCTGCTGCAGGCGGACTGCACCGTCACCATCGCCCACTCCCGCACCCGCGACCTGCCGGCCGTCTGCCGCGAGGCCGATATCCTGGTGGCGGCCGTCGGCCGCCCGCGGATGATCAAGGGCGACTGGATCAAGCGGGGCGCCGCGGTGATCGACGTCGGCATCAACCGCGTACCGTTCGACGATCCGGTAAAGGCGGCGGCCGGCCGCACCAAGGTCGTCGGCGACGTCGATTTCAAGGAGGCCAGCCAGGTGGCTGGCTGGATCACACCGGTGCCGGGCGGCGTCGGCCTGATGACCGTCGCCGTCCTGTTGCAGAACACCGTCACCGCCGCCAGGCGGCAGGCGGGCCTCGACTAGAGCGGAACCGCCTGGGCGTTGGTCCAGGCCACCACCTGCTGCAGCACCTCGGCCGTCGCCTCGTCATAGGCGGACACGAAGGCGCCGACCCGGTTGTCGCCCGCCCGGACGCTGGATTCGAAAATCTGTTCAGCCACGACGGCGTGGTCCTGGTTGCGGGTCAGGGTGGCGCGCACCCGCACGACGACGGTGGGCGCGGCGTCCGGCCCGTGGTCGTAGCGGGTTTCGAAGTTGCGCACGTCGGTCCGCAGGGCATAGGCCGCCGGGGCCCGTTCGCCGCGCGACACCAGCCTGACCGGGCCCGGCGCCGCCTCGAAGGCGTTCACCAGCGCCTGATCGAACAGGACGGTCGCCGGCGCCACCCAGCGGCTGCGGGCGACATAGGCGGCGCGCTCGTCGGTGACGGTGAGGATGCGGTCGCCCGCGGCTTCACGCTGGAAGCTGCCGACGGTCCGGAAGACGCCGACCCGCGCGCCGGGCGCCGTCGGCCCCGCGGCCTCGGCGACGGGCGCCTGGCCGAAACGGTAGAGCAGGGCGGGCTTGCTCTTCGGCAGCAGGGAGATGCAGCCGCTCAGCGCCACGGCGCAGGCGGCGACCAGCGCCAGGCGAAGGACATTGGCGGGGCGGGTCATGGCTTCACCTTCAGTTCTTCGGCGGGCGCCTTGCCGATCGCGCCGGTGGGGCTCGACTGGATGTCGTTGGCCAGTCGCTCCAGCGCTTCGGCCGCGCTCTGCAGCTGGATCACCGAGGCGGTGATCTGGGGCAGGCCGGTGGTGGCGAAATCGGAAGTCGGCGCGCGCAGGGCGGTGATCATGGCCCGCGCCTCCTGGGCGGTGGCCTTGGCCTCTTCGGCGGCGTCGGCGACGTTCTTCATGGTCCGGCGGCCGTCGGTGTCGACCAGCTGGCGGCCCGACTGGGCGAGGGCGGCCAGTTCCGCCGCCGCGGTATCGATCCGCTGCAGGGCGCTCTGGGCGTCGGCGATGATCGACTTGCGCTCGCGCAGTTCGGCGGTCACCGCCTGGGCGTCGGAGATCGCCGCGGTGAAGCCCTTGATGTTCTGGTCCGACAGCACCCGGTTGACCCGGTCCAGCGCCTCGATGGTGCGGGTCAGCACCGTGCCGCCGCCCTCCAGCAGGTCGGACAGGGCGCTGCGCTGGCTGCGGATGATCGGAATGCAGTCGCCGATCCCGCGACGCTCGCACCGCTCCTTCTCCGCCTCCTTCAGCAGAGGCCGCGAGGGGGTGCCGGCGGTGATCTGGACGTAGTTCACGCCGGTGATGCCCTGGGGCTCCAGGGTGGCGTAGGAGTCGACGCGGATCGGCACCTCGGCGCTGACCCGCGCGCGGGCGATCACCCGGCTCGGATTGGTGCGGTCGAGGGCGATCTTGGTGACCTCGCCGACCTTGATGCCGTTGAAATGGACCTCGCCGCCCTGGTTGAGGCCGCGCACCGGCCCCTGGAAGACGATGTCGTAGAGGTCGTTCTCCTGGCTGAACTGGACCCGCGCCAGCCAGATCGCGAAGACGCTGAGGCCGATCACCAGGATCACGGTCGACAGGCCCACCAGGGCGTAGTTGGCGTTCTTTTCCATCAGGCTTCCGTCCTCGCCCGCGATGCGACGGCCCGGCCACGCGGGCCCAGGAAATATTCCTGGATCCATGGGTGGTCCGACTTTTCGAGCACCTGCACGGGATCGACCGCGACCACCTTCTTGTCGGCCAGCACCGCCACGCGGTCGGTGATCTCATACAGGGTGTCGAGGTCGTGGGTGATCATGAATACCGTGAGGTCGAGGCTGTCGGACAGGTCTCTGATCAGTTCGTCGAAGGCCGCCGCGCCGATCGGGTCCAGGCCGGCGGTCGGCTCGTCCAGGAACAGCAGCTCCGGATCGAGCGCAAGCGCCCGCGCCAGGCCAGCGCGCTTGCGCATGCCGCCGGAGAGTTCCGAGGGTTTCAGCACGCCGGCGTCCGGGCGCAGCCCGACCAGGGCGATCTTCAGGTCGGCCAGTTCGGCGATCTCCTTGCGCGACATGCGGGTATGTTCGTGCATGGGCGCGGCGATGTTCTCGCGAACGGTGAGGTTGGAGAACAGGGCGCCCTGCTGGAAGAGGACGCCCCAGCGGCGGTTGATCGCGCTCCAGCGGCGGCGCGAGGCCCGTTCGATATCCTGGCCGAACACCCGCACGACGCCGTCCTGGGGATTGCGCAGCCCGATGATGGTGTTGAGCAGCACCGACTTGCCGGACCCGGAGCCGCCGACCACGCCCAGCACCTCGCCGCGCTCGACGGTCAGGTCGAGGCCGTCGTGCACGACATGGTCGCCGAAGGCATTGACCAGGCCGCGGACCTCGATCGCCGGCCCCTCGCTGTCGAGCAGCTCGTCGTCGGTGAGGTCGTCTTCGTCGATGACCTCGCTCACAGGTCGAGCTCCATGTAGAGCAGGGCGAAGGCGGCATCGATCATGATGATGGCGAAGATGGCGTGGACCACCGCCGCCGTCACCCGACGTCCGAGAGATTCGACGTCGCCGCCGACCTCCAGGCCCTGGCGGCAGCCGATGCCGGCGATCACCGCCGCCATCACCGGCGCCTTGGACAGGCCGATCCAGAAGTGCGACGCGCCGACGTTGTCGATGATCCGCTGCATGAAGAACGACGGTCCGAGGTCCAGCACCGACCAGGTGACCATAAGCCCGCCGAACAGGCCGGCCAGGGTGGCGACGAAGGTCAGCAGCGGAATGGTCAGCAGCAGGGCGCCGAAGCGCGGCAGCACCAGCGCCTCGAACGGATCGACGCCCATCACCTTCATGGCGTCGATTTCCTGATTCATCTTCATCGAGCCGATCTCGGCCGCGAAGGACGAGGCGGAGCGGCCGGCCAGCAGGACCGCGGTGATGATGATGTTGAACTCGCGCAGCACCGCGATGCCGATCAGCTCGACGGCGAACACCTCCGCTCCGAACTGGCGCAGCATGTTGGCGCCCAGCAGGCCGACCACCGCGCCGATGAAGAACGAGGTCACCGCCACGATCGGGATGGCGTCGAGGCCCGCCCGTTCCATCAGCGACACCAGCGGCGCCCAGCGGAGCCGGCGCGGGTTGGCGATGGTGCGGCCCAGGACCACCAGCAGGTGACCCAGGAAGACCATGGTGTCCATGACCTCGAGGCCGAGGTTCACGACGCCCTTGCCGATGCGGATGGTCAGGTCATGGAAGTTGCGCGGCTCGTGGCGGACCACCGGGGTCACGCGCTGGGCCTCGCCGACCAGAGCCAGCAGCCGCAGCGTCTCCGGGCGCGCCTTCACCGCCGAGAGGTCGAAGTGCTCGCCGGCCGCGCGGATGACCGCGTGCGCGCCGGCCGTATCCAGGCGCCGCACGCGGCGCAGGTCTAGGACGGCGCCCGGCGAATCCTGCAGCGCCCCTGTCAGCTGATCGGCGGTCTGACCGATGTCGTTCGCCGTCCAGTCCCCGCTCAACGCGACGACGGAACGGTCCGCCGCGGTTCGAACGGTGAAGTCGGCGGGTTTCTCCATCGGCTTTCTTGCGGGCTCCGAGCGGGGGCTTCGGCCGGTGCGAGTCGGCCCCTGTGAAGCGCAAACCGTAACAGAGGCGAGCGCTGGGGCCGAACGCCTTGTGGCGACGGTTGTTCCTTTGGCGGACGGCCGGTTTCCTCCACAGGGACCGGCCCCCACAGCCAAGCTAGGCCTAGTTTTAGCCCAAGTCAGGCGCGTAAGCATGCGTCCGGCGGCCCGCCGCCGAATTTGCGTTTATCTGAGGCTGGAGAGTGCGTTGACCCGCTCGATCGAGATCGCCGGGAAGTCCGGCGCCCGCTATCGTTACACGGCCCTCGAGGAGGAGCGGTTCCTGCCGCCGGCCGGGGCGAACTTCGTGATCGCGGAGCTGACGGATGACGGCGCCAACATCGTCTATGCCGGCGAGACCGATAACCTGGCCAACCAGACCTGGCGCCCCGCGCTGGAGGCAGCGCGCAAGACCCACGCCGAGGCCAAGGTGCTCACGCGCCTGAACGTCACCTATGCGGTCCGCAGGGCCGAGCAGGAAGACCTCGTCGAGGAGCACCACCCGCCGATGAACCACCACGGCGGGCCGAAGCCCGAGGCCGGCTGATCCCGCGGCGTTGCGAGATTGGGCGTACTGGCGCTTGCGGCCCGCAGGCGCCCACGCTATACGCCCAACCCTTCGCGGACGGCGCCTGCCGCCGCGACCCGGCGGATGCGTAGCTCAGCGGGAGAGCACCTCGTTCACACCGAGGGGGTCACAGGTTCAATCCCTGTCGCATCCACCATTCTTTCCGCCGCTAACTCGGCGTGAATTCCCCTCCCGACAATACCTTCAAGAAGTCCGCCGGTTAGGCGGTAGGAAGCCCATGCGCTCGGCTCTCCGAAAGCCGAAAGACAGTCCAAGCGGGTCCATTTCGGCCTTTCTCTCCATGCCACACGAGAAGTGTGACTTTCGCCTTCTCCCCCTGCGAACAGGGGAAATAACAGGGGCGGCCCGACCGGCGGCGACCGCCGGGGGGCGCCGACGTCGCGAGGCGAGCCCGGGTGGCCAGGCGTCGGAGGACTACCGCTTCCTTCCAGGGCGTAGTCCAGCGGGAAGCGCGACGAATTTCACATTCTTCACTCGTCACCAAGAGCGCGCTCAGACCGAAGGCAGCGACGTCTACCGGCCCATTCAGGAATCGTGGGGGAGCCAACACCCGCTAACTGCTTGGCCCCTTCACGATGCGAGAAGGTCGAAAACCAGCAACAGCACGCTCGTGATCAACCCGACATAGGCCACCCACAGCGGGCAGGTGAATGCGTCGCCCCGGGGAACACCACCGCGACGTTTGATGCGGATGAGGGCCACGTTGATGATCGCGAAGATCAACAACGTGCCTCGTGCGGCGAAATCGGCAAGGCCTTCGAGCGGAACCGCCAGGGCCAGGAACAGGATGGCGGCCACACCGGTCGCGGTCGCCCACAGCGGCGTGCCCGTGGCCGGATGCACACGAGCCAGGAGGCGCGGCAGGCTTCCGCCTGCGGCGAGGCCGTAGATCACCCTGGCGATCATGATCATATGCACGATGATGCCGTTCAGCGTCGCGACGACCGCTATGGCGCTCATCGTTATGAGGGGCAGGCCGGTGAGGCGCTGGAACACTAGGGCCAAGGGTGCGGGTGACCTGGAGAGTTCTTGGGGTGGAACGGCGGTCAAGGCGATCCAGACCACGAGCGCATAGACCAGGGCCGTAATTCCAAGGGTCAGAAACAAGGCTCGCGGCAAGGTGCGGCGGGCGTCCTTCATCTCTTCGGCCACGTTCACGAGGTGCTCGAAGCCGATGAACGCGAAAACGGCGATAAGCGAGGTTGCGCCGAGCCCTATCCATGCCTCTCCGTCGTTGGAGGCCGGCCAGATCTCAGGCAGGCGCGTAACGACGTCGGGGCCGTGCAGCAGGCCGGCGCCGATGATCAGGATCAATCCGCCGACCTCTATCGAGGTCATGACGCCCGCGAAGGTGACGGACTGAACTGTCGCGAGGCTGGCGACAAGTCCCATGGAAACCACAACGGCCACGATGATCCACAGGCTCGGCAGCGGCAGAAAGACCCCAATATATCCGGCGCTGCCTGCGCTTATCGTGGCCGCTGATATGATGGCCGTCGCAATGACGAGAAGGCCGACCAAAAGGCTGAGCCATTTTCGATGAAAGGCGGCCTCTACATAAGCCGCCTCGCTGGCGCTAACCGGCATGCGTGTACCGAGTTCGGCAAATGACGCAGCGGTGAAGCCCATCGCCAGGGCGGCGATGAGGAAAGCCAGGGGCGCGTGCATCCCGCTGCGGCCAGCGGCAATGCCGACAAGGACGTAGATCCCGGCGCCAATTGTGACGCCCAGGCCATAAAGAACAGCATGGGCAAGTGAGAGTGACTTCACGAGACCCGGCTGGCTCTTGGTCTCTGTTGACAACTCGCTACCCCTCAATCTTCGAACTCCTGCCCAAATGACGGCGCGGCGAGCATGAGCATGAGCATGAGCATGGCTAGGAACAGGTGGTAATCTAAGTCGCTGCGTGGCTGAGTTGTGTTCCGTTGCTCACTGGGGCGGGACGCTACCCACGGCAACGCTCTCGGCCTATGCGCTAGGTCAAAGTGCTTTGCGTCACTTGTGTGGGGCCCCGAGAATGACGCGCTTGAAGACCCATGTCGAACGTCACGCCATCGCGCGCGTCGCTGACAGGCCGCTGGTCCGGCTGACGTGCATCCCACCTGGATTCGCTTGCGGCGAGGCCGCGCCTAGGCGCTCTGCGCAGGCGGGAAGATCCGCACGGCGTCGGGTTCGATGGCGATGTGGACCGGCTGCCCGGGACGCAAGCCGACGGCGGGAAGTCGCGCCCTGTTCCGGCCGTGCGCGCTCTGCAGGACCACTTCCGTGAAGGCGCCTCCGAACGCGACCTCGGCCACGCTCGCGGGCAACCCGTCGTTGGCGCATCGGATGTCCTCGGGCCGCACCATGCCGATCGCCGGTCCGTCGGCGTGGCCAGGCGCAGGCGACCGGCCGAAGGGCGTGATCGCGATCCCGTCCCTGACCATGACGTCAAAGGTCTCCACCTCGCCCAGCAGCCGCGCGGCGGCGAGGCTGGCGGGACGGCGGTAGAGCTCCTCGGGCCGGCCGGTCTGCAGGATCCGCCCCGAATCCATCAGGGCGAGTTCGTCGGCCATCAGCATGGCCTCCTCGGCGTCGTGCGTGACCATGAGCACGGCGGCCCCCGCGGCCCGCAGGGCGCTCACCAGGGTCGCGCGGACCTCCGACTTGAGATGGCGGTCCAGTCCTGAGAACGGCTCGTCGAGCAGGACCGCCCTTGGCTGGCGCGCCAGCGCGCGGACCAGGGCCACCCGCTGCTGTTCGCCGCCGGACAGGTTGTGGGGCCAGGCCTGGGCGCGGTCGGCCAGACGCACCGTGCCCAGCCAGCGGGCGGCTTCGCGCTCGCGCTCGGCGCGGGGCCCCTTCAGCCCGAACGCCACATTGTCGAGGACCGACAGGTGGGGGAACAGGGCGTAGTCCTGGAACACCAGGCCCAGCCCACGCGCCTCCGGGGGCACGCCCGACCGGGTGTCGGAGAGCAGGCGCCCGTCGGACCAGATGGTTCCCTCGTCGAGAGGCTCCAGTCCGGCGATCATCCGCAGCAGGGTGCTCTTGCCGCAGCCGGACGGCCCGAGCAGGGCGGTGACCCTTCCGGCGTGCAGTTCAAGGTCCACCGCGTCCACGACGCGCCGGCGATCGAAGCTGCGGGTCACGCTCCGGAGGGAGAGGACGGAATCTGTCACAGGTCGGCTCCGGGGCGCGCGGCGGTGATTTTTCGGGTCAGCCAGATCACGCCCGGCAGCGCGAGGGCGACGATCAGCAGCGCCGGCCATCCGGCCTGGGGCAGGCGCTCGTCGAGGGCGTAGTTCGAGGCCAGCACGGCGAGGGTGTCGAAGTCGAAGGGCCGCAGGATCAGGGTCGCCGGCAGTTCCTTGAGCACGTCGATGAACACCACGAGCAGCGCCGTCAGCAGCGCGCCCCTGGCGATGGGAATCTGCACCGAGATCGCTGCGCCGATCTCGCTTTTCCCGAGATTGCGCGCGGCGTCGCCGACGCGCGGGCCGACCCGCTTGAGACCCGCCTCGATCGGCTCCAGCGCCGCGGCCATCAGCCGGGCGGCATAGGCGTAGACCAGCATGGTCACCCCGAAGACCGCGCTGGAGGCGGCGGCCGGGAGCAGGCCCCAGAAGATCGCGGCGGGCGCCAGCAGGCCGATCGCCATCACCGCGCCGGGGGTCGCGTAACCCAGGCTGGCGGCTCGGGCGAGGATCGGCATCCTCGGCGCGCCCAGGGCGAGGACCGAGGCGACGCCCACGGTGACGACGGCGCCCACGCCGCCCATGGCCAGCGTCCGGCCCGTCGCCGCGCCCAGCCGCGCCCAGTCGGGCGTCACGGCGAGCGAGCGGGCCAGGAGCCAGCCCAGGGGCGCCAGCAGGGCGAGGGTCAGCAAGGTCAGGCAGAACAGGGTCGCCAGGGCGCCGCGCCAGCCCGTCAGGGGGAGGGGCGCCAGGGGGCGGTATCCGGCGTTCGAGGCGTCGAACCGCCGCTCGCCACGACGCTGGCGCTCCAGCCAGAGAAACAGCGCCGCGGCGCCCAGCAGAGGGAGGGCGAATCTCGCCGCCGACGCCGGCGAGCCGTAGACCGACCAGGCGCGAACGACGCCGGTGGTCAGCGTCTGGACGCTGAGGAACTGGACGGCGCCGTAGTCGGCGAGCGTCTCCATGATCACCAGGGCGAGCCCGGCCGCCAGGGCCGGCCGCGCGAGCGGCAGGACCACCTGCCCGAACAGCCGCCAGGAGGAAGCCCCGAGCATCCGCGCGGCTTCCAGCGGCTGCGCGGTCTGGCTGGTGAAGGCCGCGCGCATGGCGAGGTAGACGTAAGGGTAGAAGGCGCAGGACAGCACGAAGATGGCGCCGGGGATGGAGCGCATCTGGATCGGGAGGTCGTGGCCCCAGGCGCCGCGCATCCAGATGCGGAGGTCCCCGGCCACGTCGAAGATCTGGACATAGGCGTAGGCCAGGGCGAAGGCCGGCGTCGCCAAGGGCAACGCCAGCGCCCAGGCGAACAGGTCGCGTCCGGGAAAGCGATGGCGCGCCACCAGCCAGGCCGCGCCGACGCCGACGACCGCGGTCGTCAGGCCGACGCCCGCCGCCAGCACCATCGACGTCGCGCCATAACGCACGAGATCGCTAGACGCGATGGCGGCGGTGGTCTCGGGCCTCAGCGCCGCGGCGATCACGCCGAGGATCGGCGCCAGGGCGAAGGCCGCGGCGAGCAGCGCCAGGGCCGCGAGCACCGAGAAGCCGCCCCACCGAACGCGGCGGCTTCCTGCGGGCGACACGGCTGGGTCGCTTATCGCCAACCTGCCGCGCTGATCATCGACTGGGCCTGAGCCTGATGGACGCCGTAGCGGGCGACGGACATCGGGTTGGGCGTGAAGCTGGCGTGGGGCGCGACCGAGGCGGCGGGCGGCACGCTGGCCACCGCCGGATATTCGAAGTTCAGCTCGGAAACGATCGCCTGGGCTTCCGGCGAGGCGAGGAATTCCAGGAACAGCACTCCGTTCTCCCGGTTCGGCGCGTTCTTGGCCAGACCGCCGCCGGAGATGTTCACGTGCGCGCCCGCGCCATCCAGGGACGGGAAGCCCAGTCGCAGCCGCGTGGCGATCTCGCGGTCGCTGGCGTCGTCTCCATTGGCCATGCGGATGAAGTAGTAGCTGTTGGTGAGGGCCACTTCGCAGACGCCGGCGGCCACCGCCCGGATCTGGTCACGGTCGCCGCCTTCCGGAGGCCGGGCCATGTTGGCCACCACGCCCTCGACCCACTGTTTCGCGCGCGCTTCGCCCCAGGCTTCGATCAGAGCGCCGACCAGCGAGAGGTTGTAGACGTTGTCGCCCGAACGGACGCAGAGCTTGCCGCGGAAGCGCGGCGAGGCCAGTTCGGCGTAGTCGTCGATCTCCGCCGGTTGCACCTTCGCCGGATCATAGGCGACCACCCGGGCGCGGCGCGAGAAGCCATACCACTGGCCATCGGGCGCGCGGAGGTTGGCCGGGATCGCCGCATCGAGCGCGGCTGAACCGGACGGCTGGAACAGGCCGGCGTTCTGGGCCCGCCACAGGGCGCCGGCGTCGGCCGCCACGAAGACGTCGGCGGGGCTGTTGGCGCCTTCGGCCTGAAGCCGGGCGATCAGTTCGTCCGGGCGGCCTTCGATCCGCTTGATCTCGATTCCCGTCTTCTCGGTGAAGAGGTCGTAGAGCCGCTGATCGGCGTCGTAGTGCCGCGCCGTATAGAGGTTGAGAACCTTCGCGCCGCCGTCACTGCTCTTGGAGGCGTCCACTTGGGAACAAGCGGCTGCGGCGAGAGCCAGGGTCGCGACCGCCGCCAGGCGGCTCAGAGAGGGGAACATCGGCTACTCCTAAAGTCCTGAACCCCAACCTTAGCCGTGTTGCGAACGGTTCTGAACAAAAGTCTCCGATATCGCCGGTCGGTGATTTCAGTGGCCGACGATGGCGGGCAGCGCCTGCCAGGCGATGGCGATCACGGCGATGCCCGAGCCGAGCGCGCTGAGCTCCGGCACCAGCTTCGCCGCCGGATCGGCCGCGCCGCCGGGACGGGCGCCGCGCAGCTCCCGGACGGCTCGCGCCAGCAGAAGGAGCACAGCCGCGAGACACAGCCCGCTGAAGGCCACCACCGCGAGGCGCCAGGGCCTGTCCTCGGCGTAGGTGACCAGGTCGCCGATGCTGGCCAGGGCGTAGACGCCGACGAAGTGCGCCGCCCAGACGATCAGTCCGCCCAGCATGAAGGCCCAGCGTCCCACGTCAGCCGCCCGGGAACAGCCGGGTCAGCAGGGTGGCGAAGGCCCCCTGGCCGGCGGCGTAGATGACGAACATGGCGACGAGGTCGAAGGTCGAGGGCCGGCGCGCCCCCACCAGTCCCGCCAGCCAGCGGGCGACGACATAGCCGCCCATCAGGGCGACGACGGCGGCGAAGAAGCCCTGCCAGGAAAGCAGGAAATAGACCGCCGCGCCCTGGGCGCTCGCCTCGGGCCGCAGGTCCGTGCCGAGCCAGGCGCGCAGGTCGGTGAACCATCCGGTCGCGATCAAGGCCGCGGCCAGCGCCATCATCACGGTGGCGATCACGGGGGTGCGGATGCGGTCGAGCCGCAGCATCCGACAGGCGCCCCAGGCCAGGAGAGCCGCGCCGCCGTAGGCCAGCAGCACCTGCGCGAGCGACGCCGCCCCCGGAGGCGGGCTCCAGGCGGCGATGTTGCGGCTCCACAGGAAGACGTAGCTGAACGCCGCCATGGCCAGGACCATGCCGGCGACCACCAGGGTGATGGCCATGGCCCACCAGCCGTGGCTGGACGGGCCGCTGGCGTAGGTCGGGACGCGGATGCCCGCCCCGATGTCCGCGTCCGGCTCCTGCGCGGGGTGGTCGAGGAACCAGCACCACTGGACGATGCACAGCACGGCCAGGACGCCGCTGATCGCGCTGGCCATGTAGGCCTGGATGGTCAGCAGCAGGAAGAAGCCGGCGGTGAACAGGGCGGCCCAGACGTGCCAGGGCGAGGGCTTGGGCATCAGCAGCAGGTGCTGGGGCTCGGCGTCCAGGGTGCTGGTGACCAGGGTCTCGCGGCCGCCGGTGGCGGTGTTCGGCAGGAAGTAGCGGCCGGCTTCGACGTCGCGGGCGAGGTTCGGCTGGTCCCACAGCGGATAGAGGCTGCGGATCACCGGGATCGAGCGCACGGAGTAGAGGTGAGCCGGCAGCCATTCCAGGCCGGGCGCGTCATGGACGTTGCCGGCGTTGCCGGCCCCGAACGGACGGAAGTTGCGGGCCATGTCGAAGATCCACAGCAGCACGGCGGCGCCGAAGATGAAGGCCCCGACGGTGGAGATCAGGTTCGGCAGGTCCCAGCCGCGGCCGGGCAGGTAGGTGTAGACCCGCCGCGGCATGCCCATCAGGCCGGTCAGGTGCATCGGCAGGAAGGTCACGTGCATGCCGGCGAACATCAGCCAGAACACCCATCGGCCCAGCCGCTCGCTGAGGGCGCGGGCGCTGACCATCGGCGTCCAGAAGTAGATGGCCGCGAACATCGGGAAGACCATCCCGCCGATCAGCACATAGTGCAGGTGGGCGACGATGAAATAGGTGTCGTGGGCCTGCAGGTCGAAGGGCACGAGCGCCACCATCACCCCGGTCAGCCCGCCCATGGTGAAGACGATCAGCGCGCCCAGCACGAACAGGCCGGGGGTCGAGAAGCGCATCCTTCCGGACGCCACCGTGGCGATCCAGGCGAAGACCTGTACGCCCGCGGGTATGGAGACGGCCATCGACGCCGCCGAGAAGAAGCTCGTCGAAATCGCCGGCATGCCGGTGGTGAACATGTGGTGCGACCACACGCCGAAGCTGATGAAGCCGGTGGCCAGCATGGCCAGGACCACCAGGCGGTAGCCGACCAGCGGCGTGCGCGCGACCGCCGGCACGATCGTCGACATCGCCCCGGCCGCCGGCAGGAAGATGATGTAGACCTCCGGGTGGCCGAAGAACCAGAACAGGTGCTGCCAGAGCATCGGGTCGCCGCCCTTGAGCGGGTCGAAGAACGGCCAGCCGAAGGCCCGCTCCAGCTCCATCAGGGTGGTCGCCAGGATGATGGAGGGGAAGGCGATGATGATCATCACCGCGAACACCAGCATCGCCCAGGCGAAGATCGGCAGCTTGTCGAGGGTCATGCCCGGGGCGCGGGTGCGCAGCACCCCGACGATGATCTCGATGGCGCCGGCGATGGCGGAGATCTCGATGAAGCCGATGCCCAGCAGCCAGAAGTCGGCGTTGATGCCCGGCGAATAGGTGGCGTTGCTGAGCGGCGGATACATGAACCAGCCGCCGTTCGGGGCCAGGCCGAAGAACAGCGAACAGAAGAAGGCGAGGCCGCCGATCAGATAGGCCCAGAAGGCGTAGGCCGACAGGCGCGGGAAGGGCAGGTCGCGGGCGCCCAGCATCTGCGGCAGCAGCAGCACGCCCAGCGCCTCCACCGCCGGCACCGCGAACAGGAACATCATGGTCGTCCCGTGCACGGTGAAGATCTGGTTGTAGGTCTCCTGCGGCAGCAGCCCGACCATCGGCAGCGCCAGCTGGGTGCGCATCAATAGCGCCAGCACCCCGGCCAGGACGAAGAACAGCATGGCCGCGCCGAGGTAGAAGACCCCGACGTAGTTGTTGTTGATGACCGTCAGCCATTCCCAGCCGCGCGGCGCGCACCAGGCCTGGTCCAGCGCCTCGCGCTCGCCGGCCGGCCGCCGGCCACGGGTCGGGAAGCGGTCGTAGAGCGCCCGGTCGAAGCCCGTCTCGGCGCTCATCTCAGACCGGCCAGATAGGCCGACAGCGACCGCAGGTCCTGGCCCGGGAGCACGGGATAGGCCGGCATCCGGTTGCCCGGCTTGATCGCCTGGCTGTTGGCGATCCATCCGGCCAGGGTGCCGGGGTTGTTGGGCAGGATGCCGGCGCCCAGGCTGCGGCGCGAACCGACGTGCGTCAGGTCAGGTCCGGCGAGGCCGTTGGCGGCGGTCCCGCGGACCGTGTGGCAGGCTCCGCAACCGGCCTCGGCGAACACCTGCGCGCCCCGCGCGTCGGCGACCGGCGCGGCCGGGCGTTCGCGCGCCGCCCGCCAGGCCTCAAAGTCCGCCGGGTCATGGGCCACCACCACCAGGCCCATCAGGGCGTGGGGGCCGCCGCAGTACTCCGCGCACTGGCCGCCGAAGACCCCGGGCTCGTCAGCCTGCAGCCGCAGGATGTTGCGCCGGCCGGGGATCATGTCCTTTTTCCCGCCGAGCCGCGGGACCCAGAAGCTGTGGATCACGTCCTCGGACTCCAGTTCGAAGACGACCGGCCGGCCGGCGGGGATGTGGACCTCGTTGGCGTCCTGCAGCGCCTCGCGGCCCTGGGCGTCGAGGTAGGCCACCCGCCACCACCACATCTCGCCGGTGACGCGGATCCGCAGTTCTCCGGGCCGGGGCGCCTCGTTCAGCTGGCGGGTCACGGACAGGCCGTAGATCAGCAGGGCGGACAGGACGACCACCGGAAAAGCCAGGCCGCCGATCCAGATCAGCCGGCCGCCGCCGAGCCGGCTGCGCCAGCGCCGCGGGCCGAACAGCGCCAGTCCCAGGGCGACGACGACGATCGCCAGGACCGCCGCGCCCATGCCGAACAGCACCCAGGAGACGGTGTGGACGGGCCCGGCGAACCGGCCCGCCGGATCGAGGGCGGGGGGCGGCCAGCCCGCCAGGCTCTGGCGCAGGGCCGCGTCAGT
>JAEYTM010000016.1 GCA_023434015.1 Pseudomonadota bacterium
GCCGAGCCGATCGTCAGCGGCTAGCCGGCCGGGGCCGCCGCCAGGTCCCAGGCGGCCAGGACGCCCAGCTGGGCCAGGGCGGTGAACAGCCGCTGGAGGTTGCGCCAGTTGTCCTCCATCACCCCGAGCAGCCCGAGACTAGCATGGACCTCGGCCGGCACGATCACCCCCGCCCGCCCCACCGACCGGCAGAGGCCGCGGGCCTCGAGGGCCGAGAGGTGGCGGCGCACGGTCTCGGCCGGCAGGCCGACGAGCCGGGCCAGGGCGGCGGGGTTGATCGGCCGGCGCAGGTGATCGGGGACGAAGTGCTCGGTCGGGCCCGCCGGCCCGGTCGGCATCTCGACGCCGAGATGAGAGATGTTCCAGTGGATGACGCCGACGAACAGCAGGGTGTCCTGGACCTCGCCCACCTGGTTCATCATCAGCTCGACGAACCGCAGGAGGTAGTCCGCGGCCAGCCGCTCGGCGGTGCGCAGGGGCACGACGCCGTCGCGCAGCTCGACGCTGGGCGCCGGCAGGCTGCAAAGCAGGCCGTTGGCCACCAGATCCCCGTAGAACCGCTGCAGGCGGCCATAGCCGGCGAAGGCGGCGGCCAGGTACTGCGGCGTGCGCAGCTGCGCGCCCGGGACCACCAGGCCGCCGTCGATCACCACCACCTCGCCACGCGCGACCAGGCGGTTGATCCGCCGGCGCACGGTCTCGAACGGCAGGCGCAGGGAGGCGGCGACGGCGTTGATCGACACCGGCCGCCGCATCTCGTCGGGGACGCTGTCCTCGGCCCGGGCGTAGGCGATCTGCAGGTCGGCCTCGCGCCGGACCACCACGGTGTTGGCCTGGACGATGACGCCGGCCAGCAGGGTGTCGAGCAGGTGCCGGTCGCCACGCAGCAGGGTGATGGCGTCGAGCAGGTAGGCGAGCGCCAGACGATTGGCGAGGCGCCGGCGCTCGTCCATGCGCAGGAGCGCCGGCGGCGCCCCGCTCCACTCGATGTTCGGAAGATTAGCCATCGCAACCCCGCTCCCGGCCCGAGCGTGGTTTTTCGCCAAAGAAAGTCAACGCGCCCCCCACTCAGAGTGGGTGAGCCGGTTCCCGAGGGGTCAGGCGCGGCGCATGCTGACGATGGACACCGGCGGCTTGAGCCACTGGCCGGCCTGGTCGGCAAAGCGGGTGGCGCCGTTGGTCGGCAGCGACAGAATCCGCTCCACCACGCTCATGCCCGAGACCACGCGGCCGAAGGCGGCGTAGCCCCGGTTGTCGCCCGGCGCGCCGGGATTGGCGTCGAGGTAGGGCTGATCACCGACGCAGATGAAGAAGTTGTTGGTGGCGGTGCCGGGCGCGAAGCGGCCGAGCGAGATGGTCCCGTTCAGATGCTTGACGCCGGTCTGGTTGGTCGCCTCGTGGCGGATCGGCGGAAACGGCCGGACCTTGGCGTCCGGCGCGCCGACGATGGTGCCGTCCTTCTCCACGCCCGGGGTCCGCGCGGCGCGGAAGAAGACGCCGCCGTCATAGGACTGGGCGTCGACGTATTTGAGGAAGTTGGCCGTGGTCAGCGGCGCCTTGCGGTGCTCCAGCTCGACGACGATCGACCCGCGGCCGGTCTTGATCACCACCCGCGGCTTGGCCGCCTGGGCCCGCACCACGGCAGGGGCGGCCAGGGTCAGGCCCGCGCCGACGATAAGGCTCCGGCGCCGGAGGGATCCGCCGCTGACAGGTTCATCGCTCATGGTCTCTCGTCTCTGCTCCGTCTCGTTGTCGCCAGTCTAGCCCGCCGACCGGGTCGTGGAAGGGGCGGCGGCCGCGGCCTCGCGCAGCAGCGCCGGCTTGGTGGCCGCCAGAATCTCCAGGGCCGCGCGACCCGCCTCCGGGGTGATGTGGGCGAAGCGTGCGGACCGGTCGCGGCCCTCCAGCACCTCGACCATCCTCCGGGCCAGGCGGCCGCGCAGCTCCGGCGGCAGGCCGTCGAACACCCGGCTGTAGACCATGAAGCTGACCGGATAGCGGAACAGGCGGGTCTGCAGGTCGAAGTCGCGCAGGCTGCGGCCGCGGGGGTCGCGCGGGCCGCGGGCGGCGAAGCTTTCGGTGAAGCCGGAGACGCCGGTCACCGGGCCGTCCAGCGGCGCCTCGCCGGCGCCCAGCATGTAGCCGGCCAGCGCCTCGATCGTGGCGTCGAGCTCGGCGGCGCTGGCGCTGCGCCCCTGGCCGGCGAGGCCCCGCGCCTGGGCGTGCAGGCGCCAGATGCGGTTGGAGACGCCAAGCTGATGCTCGAAGGTCATCAGGGCGACGATGTCGCTGGTCGGGGCGAGATAGGCCGAGGTGTCGAAGCGGCCGGCAAGGTCGGTGACGTTGCCGCCGCCGGTCAGGTCGCCGTCCATCGCCGACTGGTCGGTGATCTGGACATTGCCGTTGTGGCGCAGGGCGCCGTGCCGGCCGGTGACGTACCAGCCGCCCCAGCGCTCGCGGAACGAGGTGGTGGAATCGGTGACCTGGAACAGCCGCGTCGCATCGACGAACAGCGGCGTGCCGTCCTCCATCGGAATGACGTTGGCGACCAGCAGGCCGGGCGCCCAGGGGTCGGCCGCGGCATGGCAGGCGAGGCAGACCGGCCCCTCCCTGTTCACCCGCAGCGGCGCGCCGGCCGCCGGGCTCTGCAGGGTGTAGAAGGCGATGCGCCCGTCGGCGCCGGTGGTGGTGATCTCGATCAGGTCGCCGCCCTGGACGAAGCCGACCACCGTGTCGTCGTTGAAATAGAGGGCGCGCGGGGTCTTCGGCGAGATCTCGTGGAACTGCAGGCTGGTCTTGGAAAAGACCAGGATCTGGGAGTCCACCGGGATGTCGAGGGCGGCGAGCACGCCGGGCAGGTAGCCCGCGGGGCCGGACGCCAGGCTGAGCCGGCCGGCGGCGATGCGCTCCTGCAGCGCCTGCACGGCGTCCGCGGGCGGCGGCGCGGGCGACTGGGCCTGGGACGCGACGGCGGCGAAAAGGACGGTTCCCGCCAGGCCGGTAAGCAACAGTCGCAGACGCAAGACGCGCAAACTCCCTCGCCGGGACGCTCACGCGCCCCGTTCCCTTTCCCATACCATAGGTCGAAATTCGAGAGCCGTCGCCCGCCCGCGGCGGATCAGCCGGGGTTTGCCCGGCAGCCGCGATCAGCCCGTGTCGGGCGGCGGCCGGTCAGGCTCGCCAGCCCCGTCCAGATCGTCCGGGTCCGTATCGTCCGACCCCCCATCGTCAGAGTCCGCATCGTCAGAGTCCGCATCGTCCTCGTCATCGAACGCATAGAGCGCGCTGGCGTCGAGGCCGACGGCGTCGCAGGCCTCGATGATCAGCTCGTCGACGTCGGCGGTGGTGAAATCGGGGCGCTCGGCGGCGACGGCCAGCCACCGGTTCAGCGCGACCTGCAGGCCCTCGGCCCTGTCATGGTCAAAGTCGTCGGATTCGAACTCCGCCTCGTCGTAGATCAGCCGCTCGACCCGGGTGGCGACGGCGTTGGTGCGGATCCGCACGCTGGGGGCGCGGGCCTCGCGCAGGCGGCGCGCCTCCTCGTCGGCCTCGGCCCTGGCCTCGCGCGCCAGCTGGTTGCGCATCCGGATGACCTTCATCTCCAGGGCCAGCGACTGGCGCACCCCGCGTGAGACGGTGTGGAAGGCCTGGGCGAGGCGGGTCGTCTCCTCGACGGTCTCGGCGGCGATCGCCCGCTCCTGCAGCTCGCGCGCCAGCATCACCCCCATGCCGGCCAGCTCGGCCAGGATGCGGCCGTGGCGGTCTTCGTAGATGGGCGGGCCGGCGGACATGAACGAAAAGAGAACACGGCCCGCCGGCGATAGCAAAATTTTTGTGGTTTTTCTTTCGAAGGCCGGGGCGGCCTATCCCGCCTCGTCCCAGAGCCTGAGAACCCCGAGCTGACCGAGGGCGGTGAACAGGCGGTGCAGGTTGCTGACGTTCTCGTCCATCACCGTCTGGGCGGCCGGCAGGGCGAGGACCTCGGCGGGGACGACGAAGCCCGCGCGGCCGAGGCTGCGGCACAGCCCCTCCTCGACCAGATGGGCCACGTGGCGGCGGACGGTCTCGGCC
>JAEYTM010000048.1 GCA_023434015.1 Pseudomonadota bacterium
GGGCGGCGGCGGCCGGACGCGCCGGACGCGGGGCCTTGAACACCGTGCGGGCGGGCTTGGACGGGGCCGCGCGGCCCGAGAGGCCCAGGCGGTGGACCTTGCCGATCACCGCGTTGCGGGTGACGCCGCCCAGCTGCTTGGCGATCTGGCTGGCCGAGAGGCCGTCCTGCCAGAGCTTCTTCAACAATTCGACGCGTTCGTCCGTCCAACCCATGTCGATCCTCCGACCCCAAAGTTGGTCCCGGCGCGGCGCGCGCGTTTTCCGGGATTCAACATCTTGTGGCGCTGAGAAACCCAGCGCCCACCAACCACTACTAATCGTAAACAACTCCCTAAGGGCCACAATAGGCGCCCCGCCTTTCGTCCACAGGAACTAGATGTAGGGGCCATCGCCCTCGCACTTGCGGCCCGCGCCGCGAACGCGCACATGGGCGGCATGAAGGATCTGCCGCTCAGCGAAGCCGTCATCCCACCCGCCCCGCGCGACTACCCCGGGGTCAACTGGGAAGGGCTGAAGACCCTCTACCTGCGCGAAGTCCGCCGGTTCATGAAGGTGGGAATGCAGACCCTGGCCGCCCCGGTGGTCACGGCCCTGCTGTACATGCTGGTGTTCGTCGTCGCCGTCGGCGGGGGCAGGGCGGTGCACGGCGTCGAGTACGGGACCTTCGTGGCGCCGGGCCTGATCATGATGCAGATCCTGTCGAACGCCTTCGCCAACTCCTCCTCGTCCCTGCTGCAGGCCAAGTTCAACGGCCTGATGGGCGATTTCCTGACCCCGCCCCTGACGCCCGCCGAACAGGTGGTCGGCTTCGGCCTGGGCGCGGCGACCCGCGGCATCGTCGTCGGGGCGGTGAGCTGTCTGGCGGTGCTGCCCTTCGCCCGCGTGCCGGTGGCCGAACCCTGGGCGGTGCTGTTCTTCGGTCTCGGCGCGTCCCTGATCATGGGCTTCATCGGCATCATGGCCGGGCTGTGGGCCGAGAAGTTCGACCACATGGCCGCGGTCACCAACTTCGTCATCATGCCGATGACCTTCCTGTCGGGGACCTTCTACCTCGTCGAGCGCCTGCCCGAGCCGTTCCGCACGGCCAGCCACTACAATCCGTTCTTCTATCTGATCGACGGTTTCCGCTACGGCTTCATCGGCCAGGCGGAGAGTTCGCTGGCGATCGGGGCCGCCATGACGGTGGTCCTGGTCCTGCTCACCGGCTGGGCCTGCTTGTGGATGTTCCGCACGGGGTACAAGATCAAGACCTGAAGCTTGGCCTGGGGGGAACCATGGCGACCGCAGAGACGACCGCATCCACCGCCCGGCCGAGCCTGGCGCCCGCGCCGCGCATCCTCGCCGCCGGCCTGCTCGGTGGCCTGCTCGACTTCGTCTACGCCAGCTTCCTGGCCGTGGTGCTGGTCGGCGCGCCCTTCGCGCGGGTCTGGCAGGGTGTCGCCGCCGGACTGATCGGCGAGGGCGCACAGGAGATGGGCTGGGTCTCGGCCGCCCTGGGCGTCGTCGTCCACTTCGCCATCGCCGTGGTCATGGCCGCCGTCTACGCCGCCGCGGCGACCCGGCTGCCGGTGCTGACCCGCCGGCCGTGGCTGGCCGGGGCGCTCTACGGGGTGGTCCTCTATCTCGCCATGTATCTGGTGGTCCTGCCCCTGCGCTTCCCGCAGACCTTCCCGCGCTGGGACGGGATCCAGTCGATGCTGGATATCGTGATCCACGTCGGCGTCGGTGTGATCATCGCCCTGGTTCTGGCTCGCCGGCGCGGGGCGGGCGCGGGCGCGTAGATGTGTTGACACCGCCGGTCTTCGGGAAGAAAACGCCAGGCCTTCCAGTCCCCGTCGCCTCGCGGCGGGGACACTTCCGTTTTGGAGGGCTCCTTCCGTGACCGAAAAGACCGCGAGCCGGCAAGCCGCGACCGTTCCCAGCGACCACATCATGGGCGTCTATTCGCGCGCCCCGCTGGCGTTCGAGCGAGGCGAGGGCGCGCGCCTCTACACGGCGGAAGGCGAGGCCTATCTCGACTGCCTGGCCGGCATCGCGGTCAACGCCCTGGGCCATTCCAATCCCAAGCTCGTCCAGGCGCTGAAGGATCAGGCCGACAAGCTCTGGCACGTCTCCAACATCTTCACGATCCCCGGCCAGCAGGCGCTGGCCGACCGGCTGACCTCGATCACCTTCGCCGACGTGGTGTTCTTCACCAACTCGGGAACCGAGGCGATCGAGTGCGCCATCAAGACGGCGCGCAAGCATCACTGGGCCAACGGCCGGCCGGAGCGCGTCGACATCATCGGCTTCGACGGCTCGTTCCACGGCCGCACGATCGCGGCGGTCAGCGCCTCGGGCAACGCCGCCTACCTGGAGGGCTTCGGCCCGCCGCTGCCCGGCTTCGTCCAGGCCCCGTTCGGCGACCTCGACGCCCTGCGCGCCCTGGTCGGGCCGACGACCGCGGCCATCCTGCTCGAACCCGTGCAGGGCGAGGGCGGGGCGCGCTCCTGGCCCGAGGCCTCGCTGCAGGCCATCCGCCGGCTCTGCGACGAGACCGGGACCCTGCTGATCTACGACGAGATCCAGTGCGGCCTGTCGCGCACCGGCAAGCTGTTCGCCTATGAGTGGGCGCAGGACGCAGCGCCCGACATCATGGCGGTGGCCAAGGCGCTCGGCGGCGGTTTCCCGGTCGGCGCCTGCCTGGCCACGGCCGAGGCCGCCAGCGGCATGACCGTCGGCTCCCACGGTTCGACCTACGGCGGCAACCCGCTGGCCATGGCCGTCGGCCTCGCGGCTGTCGAGGAGCTGGCCAGCCCCGAGCTGCTGGCACATGTCCGCGACGTCGCCGGCTACTTCAGCCAGCAGCTCTCGGGCCTGAAGGACCGCTACCCGGACGTGGTGCTGGATATCCGCGGCAAGGGCCTGCTGATCGGTGTGAAGCTGGCCACCAACAACCGCGAGTTCATGCAGTACGCCCGCGACGAGCATCTGCTGATCGCCGGCGGCGGCGACAACTGCGTGCGGCTGCTGCCGCCGCTGACCCTGACGATCGAGGAAGCCCGCGAGGCCATGGAAAAGCTGGAGCGCGCCTGCCAGGCCGCGCAACGCAAGGCCAGGGCCGCCGCATAACTGTCGCTCGTCCCGGCTAATCCGGGACCCTGCCGAAGAACTCCATGCTCTCAGGCTGAACCTGGGCCCCGGCGACGGGGCGAGCGGAGTTGGGGGATTGAGACCATGACCCAGCAACCGAGACATTTCATCGACCTGTGGAAGCTCGAGGCGTCGGACCTGCGCGCCATCCTCGACGACGCCAGGGCCCGCAAGGCCGCCCGCGCCGGCTGGACGCGCGGCCGCGCCGACGCCGACCGCCCGGGCGAGGGGCGGACGCTGGCGATGATCTTCGAGAAGCATTCCACCCGCACGCGCTTCTCCTTCGACGCCGCCATGCGCCAGCTTGGCGGCGACGTCATCATCACCAACGCCAGCGAGATGCAGCTCGGCCGCGGCGAGCCGATTGAGGACACCGCCAAGGTGCTGTCGCGGATGGTCGACGCGATCATGATCCGCGCCAATGTCCATGAGGACGTCGAGCGGCTGGCGCTGCACTCCACCGTGCCGGTGATCAACGGCCTGTCGGACAAGAGCCATCCCTGCCAGATCATCGCCGACCTGCTGACCATCGAGGAGCATCGCGGGCCGCTGGAGGGCAAGACCCTGGCCTGGGTCGGCGACGGCAACAACGTCTGCGCCAGCTTCATCCACGCCGCGCCCAAGCTCGGCTTCAAGCTGAACATCGCCTGTCCGCCGGTCTACCATCCGGATCTCGTCGACCTCGCCCGCGCGGCGGAGCAGCGGGGCCAGGTGGTCACCACCGCCGATCCGGACGAGGCCGTGCGCGGCGCGGACTGCGTGATCACCGACACCTGGGTGTCCATGGGCGACACCGACCAGGAGGAGCGGCTCGACACCCTGGAGCCGTACCAGGTCGACGAGCGGCTGATGGACCTGGCGGCCTCCGACGCGGTGTTCCTGCACTGCCTGCCGGCCCACCGCGGCGAGGAGGTCTCCGACGCGGTCATCGACGGGCCGCGCAGCCTGGTCTGGGACGAGGCGGAGAACCGCATCCACGCCCAGAAATCCATTCTCGCCTGGTGCTTCGGCAAGATCGGCTAGGCGCGTCGACGGCGGCGCTGGCGCCGGAACCGCGCCTCTCCTATATGCCCGCGATGTCCAATTCCCCCGTACCCGACGACCTGGTCGCCACCTTCCAGATCGAGGGCGAGCCCGTGCGCGGCCGACTGGCGCGCCTGGGCCCGGCCATCGACGCCGTGCTGCGCGCGCACGACTACCCCGATCCGGTGGCCAACCTCCTGGGCGAGGCCTGCGCGCTCGCCGCCCTGGTCGGCTCCAACTTCAAGTTCGACGGCCGGCTTATCGTCCAGGCCCAGGGCGACGGGCCGGTGCGCTATGTGGTCGCCGACTACGACACCTCCGGCGGCCTGCGCGGCTACTGCCGGTTCGACCCGGCCGAACTGGCCCAGCTCACCGAAGGGTTCGTGCGCCCGGGCGCCAGGAAGCTGCTGGGCTCCGGCGTGTTCATCATGACCGTCGACCAGGGCGCCGACATGGACCGCTATCAGGGCGTCACCTCGATCGAGGGTGAGACCCTGGCGCTGTGCGCCGAGCAGTACTTCGCCCAGTCGGAACAGACCCCGACCCGCGTGCGCCTGGCGGTCGGCCAGGCGGACGACGGCGGCGGCCCGCAATGGCGCGCCGGCGGCATGCTGATCCAGAACATCGCCGAGGACGACGCCCGCGGCTCGACCGCCGAGGCCTGGACCCGCACCCAGGCCTTCTTCGAGACGGTCGGCGAGGACGAGCTGATCGATCCGCTGCTGTCGTCGGAACAGCTGCTGTTCCGCCTGTTCCACGAGGACGGCGTGCGGGTGTTCGGCTCCCAGCCGATGCGCGCCTTCTGCCGTTGTTCGCAGGACCGCATCGAAGGCGTGCTGAAATCGTTCGGCGCCGACGAGCGGGCGGACATGATCGAGCCCGACGGCAACATCCATGTCACCTGCGAGTACTGCTCGACGGTCTATGCGGTGACGCCGGACGCCCTGGCCCGGATCGAGGCCTGAGCCCCGGCGCTCAGGCGTCAGGCGTCAGGCGGCGTCCAGCGCGCGGCTGACGTCGCGGGTCAGGTCGCCGGCGCCTTCCAGGCCGACGCTCATCCGCACCCAGCCGTCGGTGAGGCCGATCGCCACCCGCTCTGCTTCGGGCATCGAGCGGTGGGTGGTGGTCGACGGGTGGGTGGCCATCGACTTGGCGTCGCCGAGGTTGTTGGAGATATCGACGATCTGCAGGGCGTCCAGGAAACGCCAGGCGGCCTCGCGTGAGCCGAGGTCGAAGGCGATGACGTTGCCCCCCCCGGTCATCTGGTTGGCGATCAGCGCCGCCTGCGGATGGTCCGGCCGGCCGCAATAGAGCGTCCGCACGGTCTTCGCGTGCGCGGCGATGGCGTCGGCCACCCGGCCGGCGTTGTCCGTCTGGCGGCGCCCGCGCAGGTCCATGGTCTCCAGGCCCTTGAGCAGCACCCAGGCGTTGAACGGCGACATCGCCGGCCCGGTGTGGCGCAGCAGGTCCTTGTAGGCCTCGGTCATCAGCTCGGTGTTCCCGAGGATCGCCCCGCCCAGCACCCGGCCCTGGCCGTCGATGTGCTTGGTGGCCGAGTAGACGACGATGTCCGCGCCCAGGGCCAGCGGCTTCTGGAAGATCGGGGTGGCGAAGACGTTGTCGACCACCAGCTTCGCCCCGGCGGCGTGGGCGATCTCGGCCACCGCCCCGATGGCGGTCACCTCCAGCAGCGGGTTGGCGGGGCTCTCGATCAGGAAGGCCTTGGTGTTGGGGCGCACGGCGTCGCGCCAGGCGTCGAGGTCGGTGGCGTCGACATAGGTCGTCTCGACCCCGAACCTTGGCAGCAGCTCGGAGACGATCCAGCGGCAGGAGCCGAACAGGGCGCGGCCGGCGACCAGATGGTCCCCGGCCCGCAGCAGGCCGGTCAGGGCGACGTGCACCGCCGACATGCCCGAGGCGGTCGCGCGGCAGCTCTCGGCGCCTTCCAGCAGCGCCAGGCGGTCCTCGAACATCTGCGTCGTCGGGTTGCCGAAGCGCTGGTAAATGAAGCCCGGCTCCTCGCCGGAGAACCGGCGGTCGGCCTCGCCCGCCGTGT